>NZ_JBELDZ010000007.1:0-53747 GCF_042094015.1 Aurantibacter sp.
TAATACAGGTACGAATCATAGATGTTTGTTGATGCTCCAGTATAATTTTGGTTAGCTGTAATGGTAATATCATATCCAGGTGCTAAACTATTTGTGTTGCTGTTTATGTTATTTATATAAATGTCTTCAATAGGACAAGTAACCGTTAAATCGTAACTACTTCCGCTACCATCATCTGCATCTACAACAATATAATACGTAGTTCCTGCAATTGCGTTTGTGTAGGTTGCTGAAGATGAACTTACAGTTCCTAAACAATCATTAGGATTACAACTCCCTAAAATATAGACATCTAAATCTCCTGTGAAATTACTTAAACTAGCAGTTAGTGTTCCGTTAGAAGTAGGAGTGATGGTATGAACTCGTTCTGGACCAGATTCCGTCCAAGTATTACAACCATAAGTATCTACTAAAGATGTGGCTGAAGAGCTACTTCCATTGTAGGTATTGCCACAAGTAACTGGAATTGCGCTAGAACAATCTAAACCAGTACACGTAGTTATTCCTAAATCGTTTTGTAAGGAAATATAATATGCTAGAGCAAATTGATTTCTCCAAGTATCGTCTAATAATTTTGTAGCATCTGCGGAATCAACAAACCCAATTTCACTTAAACAACCAATAGCATTAGTTGGACTTAATACGCCTAAATGAAAATTTAAATAAGAATCGTCTTCTACCACGCGTCTAGAATTCCAATCGCCGTAGGTTACCATTTGAGTTTGTACTTCTGTGGCAAAATTCTCACAAGCTGCATTAGATGAACTGCTATTATCACACCAAAATGTTTCTGTTCCCGAGCCGCCGCCAGCATTGCAATGAATACTTAAAAAGCGATCTGCGCTCCAACTATTAGACATTGCAGCACGTTGAGATAACGAAGGGAAATCTCCACAACCTGATGTGGTTCGTGTTAAATAACTTGTTACAGAAGGGCAATTTTGTAATAAGGTAGAAAGTTTGTTTCCAACACTCATTGCTGTTAGAATTTCGGTATTGCTTCTTACGTTAGAGGTGCAACTTTGGGTACAGTCTGCACAATAGCCATGACCTGGATCTATAACTATAGTTTGACTAAATGTATTGAAACAGATGAAACAAAATAAAATGCAGATGTAAATTCTTAGTTTCAATTAATATATTCTTTTATGTTTGTAGAGAATACACCATTTCTTTTTTCGTCACGAAACATAACTTCGGAATTGTTTTTAAATGAAGGCCAAGTTTCTATTTCATCTACAGAATGTGTTATTTGAATTGGATCGTCAGTAATGTGATATAAGTATAGTTCTGAACCAGTAATTTGATGTCCATCTACTGAAGAGTCTATAAAACCAATAATTTGTTTACTATTTGAATGCCAAGCTGTAGCAATGCCTTTGCCTAATTTTCGTATAAACTCTCCTGAAGTTGTAAATAAATAAATAAAAGCTCCTTTGTGGGCTATAATGTATTTGTTATTAGGAGAAACTTCAATATTGTAATAATTCCCTTTTTCTGAAGAAATAGTCCATTCTTTACTTTTAAACTTAGCTTTTACAGCTAAGGTTTTTTGATCTAAGTAATAAATAGTATCACTAATTTTTAAAGCTTTTAGAGCAGTATGCTTAGGTAGGTTTTTAAGTTCTTTTTTCTCTAAAGTAGTAGTGTTTAATTTAATTATTTTGGTTTGATAATCTGCTGTTTTTTCTTTAAAAACAATATGGATTCCATCTTTAGTCCACGCAAAATTATTACCTATGTTTGGAGTGCTATAAATAAGTTTTGGTATGCTACTATTGTTCTTAGAATACATAAAAAGTTTATCACCTTCTATACTACTTAAGGCAATATTAGCATTTAAGTTATTTGTCAAAGGTTTTGAGAAGTTTCCTAAAATTGAAAACAGTTTATGATTGTCAACTTTTTCTATAACTACCTTTGCTTCAGAAACAACTTCGGTTATTGGGTTTGTTTCTTTTTGTTGTTTACAAGCGAGAAGCATACTAGTAATTAACAATACGTAGAGTTTATTCATAAGTTTAATAAGAAGATAATTTGTTAAGGTACATAATATTTTGAAAAGATAAAAGAGCACTAAAAAAAACTACTAACATTATGTGACTACGATTATTTAATCGCTTTTTGTTAATAACAAAAAGCTTCTAATTCATAAGAATTAGAAGCTTTTCTGATTTGTAATTTGAAAATATATTTTAATTCATAACTAACTACTATCTAATAATATGGTTAGAATTTAAATGACTTAAACTTATTGTTTTATGTAAATTAATTGGCACCTTCTGGTAGTTGTTGTGTAAAGGTGTAAGTTGCTGTTGGTGGACCACCAAATAAAGAGTTAGATGGATTATTAAAAATATTACCGCTTAAAAATGGAATATCAGAGCTAACCCCAATATATATTGTTTGACCATTTAGATCAATATCTGAACTATAATAACCTAAAGAGCTATAAGTTGCTGTAGGTGGACCGCCAAATAAAGAGTTATCTGGGTCGTTAAAAACGTGACTAGAAATAAAAGGGATTTCAGATTCAACTCCTATATAGTTTATTTTACCGTCATTATTTACATCTCCAGCCCACATTCCTAAAATATTTGTTGGCATACTAAAGGTTGTTTGTGCATTTGTACCGTATGTTATTGGATTATTTGCATCTGTAAAATCAACACTTACAGGAATTCCTGATAATGCAATTGTATTAGCTGTCATTATACCTAGGTGATTACGATGTTTTATAGCTATATAATAGTTGTCATTAGGTAAGTTAAAACTTAAGCTGGATATTCCATCTACAGAAACAACATCACCATCTCTTTGTAATAATGCAGAAGTACTAGTTTCAATAACAGTGTTGTCTATTGCGTCTCTTAGCTCTAACCAAACCCAGTCAACAATAGCATTTGCTCCTGTAGCATTAAATACGGATGCATTACAAGTTAAAGCATCAGAATAAGGAGATATTGTTGGAATGTAATTAGCGATACGTAAATCATCTCTCATTAGGTTTTCTTCTCCAGAATTTGGGTTAAAATATGCTCCTTGTAATAAAACTTTTGCAGACAATAGTATATTTGGAATATTCATAGGGGAAGAGACTTTAAAATCATCAATCAATAATAAATTACCAAGTACTCCACTAGTATTATAGTGACGAATTATTATACCAACATTTTTTCCTGCAAAATTTGAAGGAATTGTTGCTGATATAATTTCTGAGGATGAAGTTTGATTTGCCGTTGTATTAATAATTTCAGTAGCAGATGTATATATTCCAGTTGGATTAACACTTGTATCGTAAATATAAACTGCATAATTTTCTAAAGTGAATGGTACTCCAATAGCGTTACCTATTCTCATTTCGAAATTTAAAGTGGTTAAAGATGAATTAATATTAAAAGTTGGAGATTTTAAAAGATTATTTGGTGTTTTGTTATTAGCATCAGAAAAGAAAACTGTCCCGCTAAAGCCAAAACCAACATTATTTCCACTATCATCTATTTGCCAATCATCTCCGTCATTATCTACATCCTGAAATGTCCAGTTCGTGTAATCTTCACTATCAGATGTCCAAATATCTGTTTGAGAAATACTTAAATTTGTGATTAATACCACAAATAATAAAGTCATTTTTTTCATAATAAATGTTAAGTTTATAAATTTCTTGCAAACCTAAGTTTTAGTTTGTATAAGTATGATGTTTATTTATGTACTGATTTAGGGAAAATTGTCAATAAATAGCGAATTTGTACATTGAAAAATAATTAATACTTAAATTATTTAATATCAATATTGTGTGTTTTATATTTATGAGGACTAATTGTTTATAATTTATAGTAATTCCTTTTAAAGAAGCCCAACACAATTTGTATTTTTACAACTTAAAACTATTAAGAATTGGAAAAATATTTAAGTCAGCTAAACGAAGCACAATACGCTCCAACGGTTCAGGTAAATGGACCTATGATTGTTATTGCAGGTGCAGGATCTGGAAAAACTCGTGTGTTAACTTATCGAATAGCTTATTTAATGCACAAAGGTGTAGATTCGTTTAATATTTTAGCACTAACATTTACCAATAAAGCTGCACGAGAAATGAAAGTGCGTATTGGTCAGATTGTTGGAGAAAGCGAAGCTAAAAATTTATGGATGGGAACTTTTCACTCGGTTTTTGCTCGTATATTAAGAGTAGAAGGTCATCATTTAGGTTTTCCAAGTAATTTTACAATTTACGATACACAAGAT
Source organism: Aurantibacter sp. (assembly GCF_042094015.1). NCBI lineage: Bacteria > Pseudomonadati > Bacteroidota > Flavobacteriia > Flavobacteriales > Flavobacteriaceae > Aurantibacter > Aurantibacter sp. Next base: position 4,246 of record NZ_JBELDZ010000007.1, read on the forward strand.
TCTCAAAAATTAATGGGATCTATTATAAAAGAAAAAGGTTTAGATAAAGATATTTATAAAACTAAACAGGTTTATTCTCGTATTTCTTCCTATAAAAATAATTTAATCACTGTAAAATCATATTATAAAAACCCAGATTTAATGGAAGCTGATTCTATGGCAAGGCGACCTAGAATGGGAGAGATTTATCAAGAATATGTAGATCGTTGTTTTAAAGCTGGAGCAATGGATTTTGATGATTTGTTATTAAGAACAAATGAGCTTTTAACACGATTTCCACAAGTACTAGCTAAGTATCAAAATAAATTCAAGTATATACTGGTAGATGAGTATCAAGATACAAACCATTCACAATATTTAATAGTTAGAGCTTTAGCAGACAAGTTTCAGAATATTTGTGTGGTTGGAGACGATGCGCAAAGTATTTATGCCTTTCGTGGTGCTAATATTAGTAATATTTTAAATTTTCAAAAAGATTACGATGATGTTAAGGAATACAGACTAGAACAAAATTACCGTTCTACTAAAAACATTGTAAACGCTGCAAACTCGGTAATTGAGAAAAACAAAACCAAGTTAGAAAAAGTAGTTTGGACTTCTAATGATGAAGGTGGAAAAGTAAAAGTACATAGAAGTTTAACAGATGGAGACGAAGGTCGTTTTGTGGCAAGTACCATTTGGGAAACTAAAATGAATAACCAAATGCAGAATAGTGAGTTTGCTATTTTATATAGAACGAATTCTCAATCTCGTGCAATGGAAGACGCGTTACGTAAACGTGATATTCCATATCGTATTTATGGCGGATTATCTTTCTATCAGCGTAAAGAAATAAAAGACGTTTTGTCTTATTTAAGATTAATTATTAATCCCAAAGACGAAGAAGCTTTAAAACGTGTAATTAATTATCCTGCAAGAGGAATTGGACAAACTACTGTAGATAGATTAACGGTTGCAGCAAATGGTTATAAGCGTTCTATTTTTGAAGTGGTTCAAAATATCGATAAAGTAGATATTGGTGTTAATTCTGGAGCTAAAAAAAAATTAAACGAGTTTGCTTTGTTAATAGAATCGTTTCAGGTAATGAATGAAACAGCAACAGCTTTCGAGCTTGCAGAACATATTGTTAGAGCAACAGGTTTAGTTAAAGAAATTAATAAAGATGGTACGCCAGAAGGTGTAGCAAAATTAGAAAATGTTGAAGAACTTTTAAATGGTATAAAAGATTTTGTTGAAGGCCAGGAAGAAGTGGTGGATTCTAGAGGAAGTTTAGCAGAATTTCTTGAAGATGTAGCATTAGCGACAGATTTAGATAACGAAAAAGGTTCTGAAGATGCAGTGGCACTAATGACGATACATTTATCTAAAGGATTAGAATTTAATCATTTATTTGTAGTAGGACTAGAAGAAGACTTATTTCCAAGTGCTATGAGTATGAATACTCGTAGCGAACTAGAAGAAGAAAGACGTTTGTTTTATGTAGCATTAACTAGAGCCGAAAAACAAGCCTATTTAACTTATGCTTTATCACGTTACCGCTGGGGAAAACTTGTAGATTCTGAGCCAAGTCGATTTATTGAAGAAATAGACGATCAATATTTAGAATATATTACACCAAAAGAAGATATGCGTGTTAATCCAATGTTATCCGCGGATATTTTTGGAGATACGCCACCAAATAAAATTAGATTTAAAAAAGCTATAACACCAAAATTTAAAAAGAAAGTTGATAAATCTGCTCCAGAGAAATTCCAAGTATCAACTCCTAAAAACCTAAAAAAGGTTAGTGCTACAACTAAAGAATCATCAAACGAAGGTGCAAACTTATTCGATACAGATTTGGTTATGGGATCTATTGTATCTCATATGAGATTTGGCAAAGGACAAGTTTTAAAAATTGAAGGTAAAGGAAGCGATTTAAAAGCTGAAATTAAGTTTGATGTTGGTGGAACTAAAAAATTATTATTACGCTTTGCAAAATTGACTATTATTGGTTAGTTTTCATTGTTAACATTATAATTATGGCTGAATTAATTAAACTTTACGAAGAAAATCCAAACCCAAGAGATATAAAACGCGTGGTAGATGTTTTAAAAAAAGGTGGTTTGGTTATTTATCCAACAGATACAGTTTATGGTTTAGGTTGTGATATTACTAACAATAAAGCGTTAGAGAAGTTAGCACGAATAAAAGGTGTAAAATTAGATAAAGCTAATTGGTCTTTTATTTGTCATGACTTAAGTAATTTAAGCGATTATACTAAGCAAATAGAATCTACAACTTTTAAGGTTTTAAAGAAAGCTTTGCCAGGACCATATACTTTTATTCTTCCAGGTTCTAAAAGTTTGCCAAGTGTATTTAAAAAGAAAAAGCAAGTAGGTATTCGTGTGCCAGATAATAATATTACTTTAGAGTTAGTTAGAGCTCTAGGAAACCCAATTGTTTCTACCTCTATTAGAGACGAAGACGAAATTTTAGAATACACCACAGATCCAGGGTTAATATTAGAAAAATGGGATAAACTAGTAGATGTAGTTGTAGATGGCGGATACGGAGATAATCAGGCTTCTACAATTTTAGATTTTACTAATGGTGAAGTTGAGGTTGTTAGAGAAGGGAAAGGTTCTTTAGGTATTTTAAAATAACTAAAGATTAGAGTTAATTTATGAAGTTGAAAAAGTAAACTCAATTATTAATACAACAGTTAGTTTTTTAGTCCTATGAACGATGTTAAAATAACCCACAAAAAAGCAACTTATCCTGTGTCTGATAAGTTGAATAAGTATTTGCAAGAATATAATCGAAATATTCGATTACCTATTTTTTATAACGATTTGTTACGCTTCGAAGGTTCTTTTGTGGTTTATGATAAAGATGATAATGATACACTTTGGATTAGAGTCTATTACAACCAGTTTGAAAGAGAAGAGATTGATTTAAGTCTAAAACGAATTTATTCAGCTCTAAATTCTGATGGAAATGATACAGTTACTAAGTTTTTAAGTGTAGATGCAATTGATTTTTGTACGTTTGGAAACTCTAAACCTTTTCGTATAAAAATTAGAAATATTTTAAATGACAATTATACTTATTTTTACGTAAAAACAGCAGATGCTTCTAGAATTTATGGACTAGAATTGGAGCAAATGTTATCTCCGGACCAGCTTAATTTTTTAGTTTATAAAGACACTTTAATTGAAGAACATATTGCAGGGATTCCTGGAGATGAGTTTATTAAAAATTATTTAGACGATTGTATTCCTTCCGAAAAAACTCAAATTGCTAAAGAATTTGTAAAGTTTAATGAGCGCTGTTTAATTCGCTTGTTAGGAGATATGCGTTCTTATAATTATGTTATTGTACCAACTCACGATTTTGATCACGTTGTATATAAAATAAGAGCTATAGATTTTGATCAGCAGTGTTACGAAGGAAAATTAAGAGTATATAGACCTCAGTTTTTTAAGGAAAACTTAAAAATGGTCGATTTGGTTAAAGAAAAAATGGGTGAGGAGTCTATAGAACAATATCAAATTGAAGAACGATCTATTATAGCAAAACGAATGATAAGTTATAAAAAACGTTTAAATAAGCTCCTAAACTGTATGAAAAATGATACGATTTCTACTCCTGAGCATATGGAACTATTACGCGAAGAAATTTATAATTTTACTTTGGATTTAGAATTTAGAAAAAGTACTAATATGGGAGAAATTGTTTCTAATGTTTTAGACTTTGTAAAACGTAATTATGAAGATGTTAATATGAGAAATTTTATATGATTTTTAATAGTGTTTCATAGATTAAAGCTACTCTTTATTAAAATTGTTTTTTTTTGAAGAATCACTATTAGAAGACTAGGATATAGATATCCAAATTATAATAAAAATTAATGATTTAAGATTATGAAAAAAATACATATTGTATTATTTATTTTTCTGGTGTCAGTTATCTCTTTCGCACAAGCGCCAGAAGGATTTAATTACCAGGCAGTAGCAAGAGATGCTTCTGGAGATATTATTGCCAACACAATAGTTGGTGTAGAGTTTCAATTACATAAAACCACTATTTCTGGATCTGTTATTTATACAGAAACACATTCTCCAACAACAAATACCTATGGTGTTTTTAACCTGATTGTAGGGCAAGGAGCAAGTACAGACACTTTTAATACTATAGATTGGGCAACTGATTTATATTTTATAGAAACGAGTATTGATGTATCAAATGGTAGTACTTATGTTAGTATAGGAACAACTCAGTTACTTAGTGTACCATATGCATTAAATGCAAAAACAGCAGATAATGTATTTAGTGGTAACTATAACGATCTAACCAACCTACCAAACATACCGACTAATTCTACTTATAGTGTAGGTGATTTTGCTCATGGAGGTGTTGTTTTCTGGGTTGATAGTTCAGGACAACACGGTTTAGTATGTGCTATTACCGATCAATCTTCACAAATTTCTAGTTATGGTAATAGGGATTTTGATGCTCCTTATCAAGAGTTTGTAACAGGAGATGGAATATATGGCGGGAAAATGGCAACATCTTTTATTACATCTTATTATCATACAGGAACTCATCCTGCAAAAATTTGTCAAGAATCAATTATACTGTCATTTCGAGATTGGTACTTACCTTCAAAGGAAGAGTTAAATTTAATGTACTTAAATAAATCTACAATTAATACAACATGTCTAGCAAATGGAGGAACTGCTTTTAATGAAGCAACTTACTGGAGCTCTTCAAACTACACAGGCGGAAGTTCTAATTTGTGGCTACAATGGTTTACAGATGGTAATCAGTATGCTTTTGGCTCTGGTGTCGACTATCCTAATAGTTATGTTAGAGCAATTAGAGCCTTTTAGCTTAGTTTTATTGTAAACTATAAACCTGAAGAGTTTTTAGTGAGTTTGTAAAGGTTTGTTTTGAATATGTTTTATACAAGCAATTAAACTAGTTTAGTTGAAAAGAACTAGAAGTTTAATTTTGTAAAAAAAAAACAACTAAACAAAAGTTGTATAAGAAGTAAAAACTTACTTCTTATACAAAGGTATTCTATAAGAAATAGTATAACCGTAACCTACACCAACCTTACTATCTTCAAATACTTTATTAAAGCCAGGGATAAATACATTGGTGAAATTCTCTGGTATATCTTGACTAAATAAATATTTTAATTGCGCATTAAAACCTACGTATAGATTAGTTAAAACTTCGGCTTTAATTCCCATTTGAATTTCTGCCCAAAGACCTGTTAATCCGCTATATTCTTTTAGTTCATTTGCAACACCTTGTGTTTGCCAATATTGGTTTGTCGTATAATATGTAGCATTATTTAGGGTTTGACTAAAACTACTTGCTCCAATTCTAAATCCAGAATAAATCATATTATCTAACGGGAAAAGATTGTCGTGCATATTATAATCTACACCAATTTTAAAATAAGTTCCTTTAGTAGTAATATCTAAAAAATCGGTTACAAATTCTTTTTGCTCATTACCTAGTTCTCCAGCTATAAAAAACTTTCGGCTAAACCTATAGTCAGCAATAAGTTCAAAACCTGTATAATCGTCGTCTAAAGCTGTTCTCAATAATTTAGAAGCATCTGTTCCTACACGAACACCAAACTTTCTTGGTTGTGTAGATATAGAATCGGTTGTAGTTTCTGTTTCGTTTTGTGCGGTTAACGAAACGCTTAGTAGTAAAAAACTACTAATGATATAGATTAAAATGCGTTGTCGTTTCATCTGCTATTATTAAATTTTCGTTTAAAGCTTCCTGAAATAAAAGCCAATTATCTCCATCTGGTTCTATGGTAATACTTACGTTTTCGTATTGCACTTTGTAACCACAAGCGTTAGAAACAAAAACTTCTTTTATGGTGTAATTTATTGTAATTATATCTTCATTTCCTGTTTGGAAATCATCAGTTTCGTCATCAGGAGTTCCATTATCATCTATTTCGTAATCTAAAAAAAATCTATACTTAGTTTCTGTAGCGTCTGTACGCAATGGTAAAATAGCATCTGCGGTAGTTATAACGCTATAATTCTCTAGAGCAGTATCTAAATCAAACCCTACAGCAAGAAAACCTGTTACGTTTTTTTGATTGTCTCTCAAAATATTATCATTAAAACTCACAAGTAGTCTTGGCGTAGTAGCAGTAGTAGCGGCGCAAATGTCGTCTTTTTCACATGAAAAAATAGACAAGGCAATTAAAAAGGGTATTAAAATGTATTTTTTCATAATTATTTCTCAAATAAGACAACAGTTTCAATATGTGCTGTGTGAGGAAACTGATCTACTAAACTTATTTTTTTTATGTTATATCCTGCTTGCATTAAGGTTTCTGTATCTCTTGCTTGTGTTGCTGGGTTACAAGATACGTAAACCATTCTATCTGCATTTAAAGCTATAATTTTATTAAGTGTTTTAGGAGCAATTCCTGCTCTTGCAGGATCTAAAATTATAGTTCTTATTTTTTCTTTATATTCTGGATGCTCAAATAAAAACTTCCCTACATCTGCAGCAAAAAAGGTTAAGCCATCTATATTATTTCTTTTCGCATTCTTTTTCGCATCTTTAATCGCAGAAGCAACAATATCTACACCAACTATTTTTGTGTTTTTTGATCTAGAAGCTATAATTTGTCCAATGGTTCCTGTTCCACAGAATAAATCCATAACAACTGTATTATCAATTGCTTCTTTATTTTCTAACGCATAATCAACCACTTTGGTATATAAACGTTCGGCAGATTTGGGATTGGTTTGAAAAAAGCTTTTCATGCTAATTTCAAAGTTTAACCCTAAAAGTTCTTCAATAATTTTATCTTTCCCGTAAACTAAATCTATACTTCCTGCAGTTGCAAGCGTTCTATCTCCAACTTCGTTATTAATAGTATGTAAAAGTCCAGCAACTCTGCTTCCAAATAACTCAACTAAATAGTTTGAAAATTTAGTTAAATCAAACTTTGGTAGGTCGTGCGATGTGGTTACTAAATTAAAAAGTAACTCATTAGTTTTGTAAGACTTACGTACTACTAAGAAACGAAAAAAACCTTCTCTTTTTGGTCCGTGCCAAGGCTCTAAACCAGTAGCTTCACAGTGGGTTTTAATTTTTATAAGTTGGTCTTCAAATTCTTTATCAAATAACCCGCTATCTTTATCTAGGTTTTCTCCACACCACCAAGTACCACGTTTTTTAAAACCTAACGTAAATTCATCAACATCAGTTTTTTTTTCTCTATTGTATCCAATAGCAGAAAAACTATACTCCATCTTATTTCTATAATGGAAGTCGTTTGGAGAGGTGATAAATTCATCAAACAAATCTTCAATATTTTCAACTTTACCTATGCGTTTAAATAATTGAAGCGTACTCTCTTTTTTATATTCGTGTTGTTTTTCTACCGGAAGTTTAATGTAAGGCGCACCTGCAATTTCTTGATAAGGCATCTCAATTTCATCGCTTGAAGCTTCTAAAACTTCAAATAATTTACCTTCAGCGTATTTTTTACTTGCTTTTTTTATTTGTGCTTTTACCAGTTGCCCAGGTAATGTGTTGGGAACAAATACTACAAATTCTCCATGTTCGTTTCTAATACGTCCAATGCCTTTTCCACCAAAAGCATAATCTTCAATTTTTATTTCTATAATTTGTCCTCTCTTAACAAATTTGTTTCTAGGTCTACTTGGCATGTATTAAATTTTATAGTGCAAAATTATAAAAAAAGGAGCTTGGTTGAGGTGCTTTTTTTAATTTATGTTGATTTGATTTTTTTACCAGTATGAATTAGTGAGTTTAATTGAAATTAATTTAAATAAGTAGTATTTTTTATTAAATAAATTTTTAATCCCTTTTAATTTGATTAATTTGCAATTTCTCAGGGATGATTTCTCTCCCACGCTGAATTTTCGAACTCTCGAAAGGATAAAGGTATAGAAGGAATGGCTACTTTATAACTTTAAAAATATTAAAAAATGGCTGTTTTAAACCAATTAACATCGCAAGAAGCGATAGATTTAGAAAACAAACACGGAGCACACAATTACCATCCATTACCTGTTGTGTTAAGTAAAGGTGAAGGCGTTTTTGTTTGGGATGTAGAAGGAAAAAAATATTACGATTTCTTATCGGCATATTCTGCAGTTAACCAAGGACATTGTCATCCAAAAATTGTAAATGCAATGGTAGAGCAAGCTAAAACCTTGACTTTAACTTCTAGAGCATTTTATAATGATATGCTTGGTAAATATGAGAAATTTGCAACAGACATTTTTAAATTTGATAAAATGTTACCTATGAATACAGGTGCAGAAGCTGTTGAGACTGCTTTAAAGCTTTGTAGAAAATGGGCTTATGAAGTAAAAGGTATTAAAGAAAATGATGCGCAAATTATTGTTTGCGAAAATAATTTTCATGGAAGAACAACCACTATTATTTCTTTTTCTAACGATCCAGTTGCTCGTAAAAACTTTGGACCTTACACAGATGGATTTATTAAAATTGAATATGATAACTTACAAGCTTTAGAAGATGCTTTAAAAAGTAATGCTAATATTGCAGGGTTTTTAGTTGAGCCAATTCAAGGTGAAGCTGGAGTTTATGTGCCTTCTGAAGGTTATTTAGCAAAAGCAAAAGCATTATGTGAAGCGCACAATGTTTTATTTATTGCAGACGAAGTACAAACAGGAATTGCTAGAACTGGTCGTTTATTAGCTACTTGCGGAAACTGTTCTTGCACAGACAAAAATTGTTCTGGTACACCAGAAGTTAAAGCAGATATTTTAATTTTAGGTAAAGCTATATCTGGAGGAGTTTACCCAGTAAGTGCTGTTTTAGCTAACAATAACATTATGGATGTTATTAAACCAGGAAATCATGGTAGTACTTTTGGAGGAAATCCTGTTGCTGCTGCTGTTGCTACTGCAGCTTTAGAGGTTGTTAAAGAAGAAAATTTAGCACAAAAAGCATTTGATTTAGGAGAATTATTTAGAGCAGAATTAAATAAATATATTGAAACTACAGATTTAGTAACTTTAGTTAGAGGTAAAGGTTTACTTAATGCTATTGTTATTAATGATCATGAGGAAAGTGAAACAGCTTGGAATATTTGTATGGCTTTACGCGATAATGGTCTTTTAGCTAAGCCAACACACGGAAATATTATTCGTTTTGCGCCACCATTGATTATGACAAATGAGCAATTATTAGATTGTGTGTCTATTATTGTTAAAACGTTAAAAACGTTCGAAAAGTAAAAGCTTAAATAGTTTATAAATTTAAAATGCCTTACTATATAGTAAGGCATTTTTTTTAATTTTTTGTTATGTGAAAGATTCGTTTAACAAGATGATATGAATACGTTTTAATGTTTTATATCAGCAGTTAAACGAAGTTAGCTTAAAAATTTGACAAAGTCAAGTTTAGAAATAGCTTTGCAAGTGCTATTTTAAAAAGCTAATTCCATTTTAATGTCGCAACGTTTGTATGGACAATTTTTTTCTACAGGAATTTCTATAAAACTATTTTTTCTATAAATATGTATGGCGTTTTCTAATTTCCTACTAGAGTAGAGAATGAGCTTATCCCATTTTTTAGATTTAGAGAAGTTAATACTGTAATCTAATAATTGTTGTCCAATCCTTAAACCTCTATAATTTGGTGACACAGCCATTTTAGTCAACTCAAAAACATTATTTGTTTTGGTAGGCATTAATGCAACTGTTCCAATAATTTTAGTATCTATTTGTACAAAATAGATATAACCACCTTTAGAAATAATGTATTTGTCAGGATTACTTAAAACATCTTCATCATAAGGTTCTACATAGAAGTAGTGCTTTAACCACTCTATATTTAAAGCATAAAAATCTTTAGAGTATTCAGTTCTAAACGGGATTATGTTTATATTATTCATAATAGTTATGTCTTTAAAAGCTTTCAAAAACGCCAAGTCCAAATAGAGCAAAGTCGTATTTTACGGGATCTTTTGGATCTAGTTGTCTTAAAGCATTATCTAATTCTGTTAATGCCTTAGCATCGTTTTGTGTTCTAGATAATAGACCAAGTTTTCTTGCTACATTACCAGAATGTACATCTAACGGACAAGATAATTGAGATGGTTTTAATGTTTTCCAAATACCTAAGTCTACGCCATGCTTATCGTTTCTAATCATCCAACGTAAATACATGTTGATACGTTTTGCTGCCGATTTTTTTAATGGATCACTAATATGTTTTTCGGTGCGTTGTAAATGTTCAATTTCAAAAAAGGCTTTTTTAAACTCGTGAATACTTGTTTGTAGTGAATTTTCTTCTGCATATTTAGTAAATACAGTTTCTATGCCATTATGTTTGCTGTAAATGTGTTTTAAACCTTTTATAAATGTTATAAAGTCTAATCCATTAAAGGTTCTATGCACAAAAGACTCTAATGGCTTTAAGTCTGATTCTTTATGATTGATAACAAAATCATAAGGTGAATATTCCAGTAAATCCATCATTCTATGACAGTTTTTAATAATACTTTTTCTATTTCCCCAAGAAATGGTTGCAGCTAAAAAGCCTGCAATTTCAATATCTTCTTTTTTGGAAAACAAATGTGGAATTTGTACAGGATCAGTTTCTATAAACTCTAATGTATTGTATTGCTCTACTTTAGAGTCTAAAAATGTTTTAAGTTGTTGTGCTGTTAAGTCCAATAGTAATAGTATTAAACTTTTATTTTTCCATCTTGCATTACAATTTTTTTATCAGCAAGATTAGCTAATTCTTCGTTATGTGTAACAATAACAAAAGTTTGTCCGTAAGTATCTCGTAATTTAAAAAATAGATTATGTAGGTTTTCTGCGCTTTCACTATCTAAATTCCCAGAAGGTTCATCGGCAAAAATAATTTCAGGATTATTTATTAAAGCTCTCGCAACAGCAACACGTTGTTGTTCTCCGCCAGACATTTCGTTTGGTTTGTGATTATATCTGTTAGAAAGACCTAAGAAATCTAATAATTCTTTGGCACGTTTTTCTGCTTCTACTTTAGGTGTTTTATTTATGAAAGCTGGCAAACAAACATTCTCTATAGCTGTAAACTCTGGCAATAATTGATGGAATTGAAAAATGAACCCTAAATGTTTGTTTCTAAATCTAGCCAATTCCTTTTCTGATAAATTTGGAATGCTAACACTGTTAATATCTAAAACACTGTTTTGGTCTTTTTTTAAATGATCTAAAGTTCCTAAAATTTGAAGCAGTGTTGTTTTTCCTGCGCCTGAGGCACCAACAATAGAGATAATTTCACCTTTACTAATAGTTAAGTCTACACCTTTTAAAACGTGTAAATCACCGTAATTTTTATGAATGTTTTTAGCAACTATCATATTCTAAGTTTAAAACTGAAAAATAAAGGTTTATAATGGTTTAAGCAAGCATTAGCTAGTTTTAGGTTTAAATACATTTTTTATACCACCATAATCTATAAAATAAACTAAACGTAAAGAAAATGTATTACGTGCTTCTTGTTTAAACAACGTATTAGTGCTTGTAAAGTAATCGTCTTGTGCATTGTTAGAAAAATTGAATATTTGATTTCTATATAAAGCGGTTAATTGACTTCCAGGAGCAAATTGCCACGTGTAGCTTAAGTCTAAATTCCAAGTATTAAAATTTACATCTGGATTAAAAGTTGCATCTTCACCAGAATTGGTTTTGTTATAAATAAAACTTTCTTCTAGCGTTCCGTTAGGTTGTAATACATATAAGTTATAATCATATTCAACAGTACTTAAGTAGTTTCTAAAACTAAGTGTTAATGCATTAAGAGAATTAAAATTATAACTTCCAGAGATACTAGTTTCAATATCTTTTCTATTTCGTTGTCCAAAAAGAATTCTATTATCTATGGCTTGATCATTAACATAACCTTGATCTCCTTTTAAATTATTATGTTCCAATCCTAGAACTAATAAAAATTTTGAATTAAATTTAAATCGAGGTGAAACTCTAAAATACGTATTATGATAATTTCGTTCTGAATCTAACAATGTTCCATAACCTAAATTTGAATCTAAAGAAAAGAATGTATTGTAATTACTGGATATCCAAACATTATGTTGGTAATAGTTTTTTGTAGTAAAGAAGCTATTAAAATTATCTCTAGGTTCAAAATAATCATTTTGCTTACCAGGATTAACTTCAAAGCTAGTTCCAAAAGAATGAAGTTTTTTATTAGTTGCTCTAAACTCTGCATTTAGTTCTAATCCTGTATATTTATTTGGATTTTTTAAGCGGTTATATTCTCCTGAAAAGCCTATGTAATAATTATTTAATTTTTCAGTAGGCTTAAAAGATCTATAAGATAACTCAGTACCTATATTGCTGTAATTATTTCTAAAAAGTATACCTAAATCATTCGGATTGTAATTTTCATCTGCATAAAAATGAAGTAAACTATATCTAAAATTACCACTGTTTTTTCCAAATCCTACAGTAGAACTAAAACCAGTTTCTAAATCAGAATCATTAAATGTACTCATCTTTATTTGTCCAATAGCACCATAGGTATTGCTTTTGTTGATTAGATCAACTAAAAAAGCTGTAACATTAGCATCTCTAAAGCCGTTGTTTCTTGTAACGTTTGTATTTATTAAAGTTACTGATGAGTTTTTATTAAACTGTTGATCTAAAACCATTATGTTATAATTTGTTAACGGTTCTACAGTTTCTGATCTTGTTGTATTTGTGTCTCTATTTAAAATATCTACATCTGTTTTTTCGGTAATTGCATTAAAAAAACCAATACCTAAGCTGTTTTTTGTTCTACCGGATATCTTAATAGCATTTAAAAGTTGAACTTTATCTGGATAATCTATAACATTTTCATTAGAATTTATATTTGGATAACTTGAAGGAGAATCTCCTACACGTCTAGAATAAAATAAATTCCCTTTATTAAATAAGTCAACACCTTCAGTGAAAAATTGGCGCTGTTCTGCAAATTGTTGTTCAAACGGACCTAGGTTTAATTCAACATTATCAAATCCAGCTTGGCTGAAATCGGGAATTAATGTAGCGTCTAAAGTTATGTTTTCTGTAATTCCATACTTAACATCTAATCCAGCAGCAAAATCACTTTCGGTTTTATTTTCAAAATCAGAAACTAAATAAGAAGCATAGGGATATAAATTAAGTCGAGTAGGTGGCGTAATATTTTTTAAACCTTTTAATTCACCATTATATAATCCTATATTTCCTTTTGTAACATCTATAGCGTTCCAAGTACTCTGTGCGCGAGTTTTTCTAAAATGTCTATGAAATTGAATTCCCCAAATTGGATCTTCTTGTTGCGTAAAACGTAAAGCTCTATAAGGAATTTTTACTTCTACAACCCATCCGTTTGGCTGTATTTTAACACTACTTTCCCAAACAGCATTCCATCCAAAATCCTCTCCATTATTTGGGCTTTCTACAGCATCAGCTTGTGTTCCAGAGCTAAAAACGAAAAACTCTGTATTGTTTTGTGCATCGTTATTTGGATTAAAAATCATTCCAAAAAAATCACTTTGACCAAAGTTGTCACGTTGAGTAAATTGCGTCATAATATCCTCTGTGTTGTCATACAAATACGCAGCAATATAGATTGCATTATCATCGTAAGTCATTTTAACTTCTGTGCGCTTTTCTTGTGTATCTATAATACCAACATCTGGTCTGAATTGCACAAAATCTGTAGCTATTTCTAAATCATTCCAAATGGCATCATCTAAAATCCCATCTATCTTAGGAGCATTTTGGCAACGCGTAATTTGATAAGATTTCTTTTCTTGAGAAAAACTACTAAACGTTATTAATAGTGCACTTATTAAAGTTAATAATGGTTTCATTTTAAAAGAATATGTTGCAAAATTAATTGACTAAAAGAATTGACCTCTTAATTAAACGTTAAATATTGATTTTGTTATATATAAATAAAGCTTCAAATAATCAATAACACTTATTTTTGTAAAATGGAAAACGAAAATTTAGAAGTTGCCACTTTTGCTGGCGGATGTTTTTGGTGTACAGAAGCAGTTTTTAATACGATTGAAGGTGTTGAGTTAGTTGTTTCCGGATTTACAGGTGGACAAATAAAAAACCCAGCGTATAGAGAAATAATTTCTGGTAGAACAGGACATGCAGAAGCTGTTCAAGTTTTTTTTAATCCTAATAAAGCTTCTTTTGTAACACTTTTAGAAGTTTTTTTTGCAACTCACAATCCTACAACCTTAAATCAGCAAGGTTATGATATTGGGACACAATATAGGTCGGAAATTTTTTATTCTAATAAAATACAACAACAACAAACTTTAGAATTTATAGAATTGTTAGAAAGTCAGAATGTTTTTGAAGATACTATAGTAACTAAGGTTTCTAAATTAGATGTGTTTTATAATGCTGAAGAAGAACACCAAGATTTTTATAATAACAATAAAGAATATAGATATTGCCAATTAGTTATTCAGCCTAAATTAGATAAGATTAAGCAGTATTATAGCAATCTGCTAAAAACTTGATTTTGGAACACTATTTGCTTTATTCATAGTATTAACAGCAAAAAAATATTATGATTACAGAAAAAAACACAAACAAAAACAAAATCAAAAACAAATACTTTATACTTGCCTTAAGCTTAATCTTTGATGCTTTAGGCTATGCAAGTTTTATTATACCAGGAATTGGCGAATTTGCCGATGTAATATGGGCTCCAGCTTCCGCTTTTTTAATGATGAAATTGTATAAAGGTACATCTGGGAAAGTTGGTGCTGCTATTTCGTTTATAGAAGAAGCTTTACCAGGTCTAGATGTTATTCCAACTTTTACTATTATGTGGTTTTATACTTATGTGTTGACTTCTAAAGTAAAAGAAGAGGAAACTATTATAGATGTTAATTAAAAGTCTATCGACAAATGAGTAATAAAAAATCGTTTCAATTAATGAAACGATTTTTTATTTTAAAAGAGTTTTTCTAATTCCAATAAAGACAATAATTAATCCAGAAATTCCAATAAGAAAAGGGATTATTAAATAATCTAACCCTAAAATTAAAAATACTGCAATTAGTAATAATTGAAAACCTAATCCAAATATGGATAATCCCATCATAAACCAATTTGGAAATGGATTTGACTTGTGCGCTTTTGAATCTAAGGCATAAATAATTTTATCAAAACCTCCATAAAGAAATATGTAAATATTAAATATAATATTTACGTGTTTTTGTTGTTCACCAGGTAAAGCAGTTGGAGTTTTTACTTCAAAAACACGACTAGTAGTGTCTCCTCCAATACATTTATTTCTAAGGATTACATAATAATAATTGTACAATGTTCCTTGTAGTTGTAGACCTAGAAATGCAGCAAAAGATAACATGAAATTTGTGTTGGTAACGTATGTAATACTTCCCAGTAATAATATATTTAAAAGAATATCGCTAACAGAATCTAAGTAGCGACCAGTATAACTAGGCGTATTTTTTAATCGTGCTAATTCGCCATCTGCAGCATCTATTATAGATTTTAAAATTAAAAAAAAAGCAGCGTAATAATAGTGGTTTTTTAGAATGCAAAACACTGCAATTAGTCCAGCTACAACAAATAATAAAGTAACGTGAATTGGCGTAAATTTTGTGTTTTTTAAGAGGTTTGCTAAAAGTCTTCCTAAAAATCTTCCATAATCTGAAAGGTCTATAAATTGGTGTTCTTTTGGAAGTTTTGACATGTAATATTCATGACCAAGATATTTTGTGGAATATACCGAAATTGTAATACTCAAAAGTCTAAACTATATTATCTTACTTAAGAGGTTTTCAAATTTACTAAATCTTATTTACATGCTAAGAATTCTAGTATTAAATCTGAAATTAGTTTTACTTTCTTTGAATTACAAACATTGTAGGTCTTTTATGTAAATCAACTTTAGTGTTCTTCCATATTTTTATAGGAAGTGTTTTTATATATTCAGAAGGCAAAGTAATATCACAAGCTACACAAAGTTCTGTGTCATCATTTAGTGTCGTAATTACATCTTGTAATAATTTATTATTTCTAAATGGTGTTTCCATAAAACATTGAGTTTGGTTGTGCTCGTATGTTAAACGTTCTAAACGTTTTAGTTCTGATTTCCGTGCAGAGGAATCTTTAGGTAAATAACCGTTAAATGCGAAGCTTTGTCCATTCATACCAGAAGCCATAATAGCTAATAGAATAGAAGAAGGACCAACTAAAGGCACCACTTTTATGTTTAATTTATGTGCTAAGTTAACTATGTCTGCTCCTGGATCTGCCACTCCAGGACAACCAGCTTCAGATATTAAACCTACATTTTGTCCTTGTAAACAAGGTTCTAAATAAGTAGGTAATTCACTTTCTTCTGTGAATTTATTTAGGGGAAATAGCTTTAAATTACTTTGTTGTTTGCCAGCACTAATACGTTTTATGTCTTTTCTTGCTGTTTTTTCATTTTCAACAATAAAAACATCAACTTCTTCTATTACTTTTTTTACAGTAAGAGGTAAAACACTTAAAGGTTCATTTTCTCCTAAAGTTGTTGGAATAAGATATAGTTTTCCAGGTGGATTCATATTTTAATTGTTTAAATATCTATTAGCTATTATGGAGCAAGCCTTATCTAACATATTAAAAACGTTTTCAAAACCTTTATCTGTATCGTGATATGGATCAGGAACATCTTTATTACTATTTGGATAACTTTCGTTTAAAATAATTTTTACTTTAGATTTTTCTGTCTCAGTTTGTGCTAATGCTAATATGTTTTTTAAATTGGAGTTGTCCATTGCATATATAACGTCAAAATCTTTAAAATCTTGTGCTGTAAATTGTCTTGCTTGTTGTAAACAGATATCTATGTTATTATGCCTAGCTATATTTACAGAACGACTATCTGGTGAACTACCAATATGATAATTGCTAGTTCCTGCAGAATCTATAAAATAGTTTTGTTTCGGTAACTTAGATTTTAAAATACCTTCTGCAAGTGGCGAGCGACATATATTACCCAAGCACACCATAAGAATTTTAGTCATTTAAAATAGGAATTATACAGATAGTTTTTTTGTGATATCTTCCACATATTTTCTAAACTGCTTATCTGTAGAAGATAAGTTGTCTACGGTTTTACAAGCATGTAGAACTGTTGCGTGATCACGCTTTCCAATTTGTGAACCAATACTTGCTAAAGATGCTTTTGTAAATTTCTTTGCAAAAAACATAGCTAATTGTCTTGCTTGTACAATATGGCGTTTACGTGTTTTAGATTGTAAGGTGTCTACATCCATTTGGAAATAGTCTGATACAATTTTTTGAATATAATCTATAGAAACTTCGCGCTTGGTATTCTTAACAAACTTCTCTACAATTTGTCTTGCTAATTCTATTGTAACTTCTTTTTTGTTGAAAGAAGATTGTGCAATTAAAGAAATAATTGCGCCTTCTAATTCACGAATATTAGATTTAATATGTTTTGCAACATAATTAACAATATCGTCTTCCATTTCTACACCATCACGATATAGTTTGTTTTTTAGAATAGAAACACGAGTTTCAAAATCTGGTGTTTGCAACTCGGCAGAAAGTCCCCATTTGAATCGAGATAATAAGCGCTGCTCAATATCTTGCATATCTACAGGAGCTTTGTCACTTGTTAAAATAACTTGCTTTCCGTTTTGATGTAAATGGTTAAAAATATGAAAGAATACATCTTGTGTACCAGATTTACCAGATAAAAATTGTACATCATCTATAATAAGTACATCTATTAATTGGTAAAAGTGAATAAAATCATTTCTGTTATTCTTTTTTACAGATTCTATATATTGCTGCGTAAATTTTTCAGCAGATATATATAAAACAGTTTTTTCAGGATATTTATCTTTAATATCAACACCAATAGCATGGGCTAAATGTGTTTTACCTAATCCAACACCACCAAAAATCAATAATGGATTAAAAGACGTTCCTCCAGGCTTAGATGAGACAGCCATACCAGCACTACGAGCTAAACGATTTGAATCGCCTTCAAGAAAATTTTCATAGTTATAATTAGGATTTAATTGTGATTCGATCTTAACATTTCTAATGCCAGGAATAATAAAAGGATTTTTTAATTCTCTACTTTTATTATTAAACGGTACATCTATATCTTGAGATTTTACACTGCTTCTATTAGAGCTAGGAATACGTTCTGTAAAAGGTTGTTTGTTGCCATATGTGTTTTCCATTTTAATAATGTAAACTAATTTGGCAGTATCTCCTAACTGTTTGTGTAAAGCACTTTTTAATATTTTAACATAGTGCTCTTCTAGCCATTCATAAAAAAATTTACTTGGTACTTGAATACTTAAAGCTTTATCTACTAGTTTAACAGCAATAATAGGTTCAAACCATGTTTTATACGCTTGTGGCTGTATATTATCTTTTATAAAAAGAAGACAATTGCCCCATACCGATTGCGCAGTTAAACTCATAGTTTTATCTTTGGTGTTTTAAGTTTTGTTAAATACTAAGAACTGTTAGAAATAGTTCTACTTTTAATACGTCACAAATATGTGAACAATTAACTTAAAAAAAAAACGATTAGGTATTGATTTTTTAGTTTTTTTTTACCATGCTATAAAACGTTAAACAAAACCGATTAAACATTCTATTAAAATATGAAATATCACGAAACTTTTATAAGAGTCCGTTATGGAGAAACTGATCAAATGGCAGTAGTTTATCACGGAAATTATGCAGCATACTTAGAAGAAGCCAGAACTAAATGGTTGAGAGATATGGGGATTTCTTATAAAAAAATGGAAGAGTCCGGTATTGCTTTACCAGTAACTTCAATTTCTCTTCAATTTAAAAAATCTGCTTTATATGATGATATTTTGCGCATAAAAACTATCTCTAAAAAAACACCTTCTGTTCGCTTAGAATTTGATTATGAAATATTTAATCAAGAAAACGTCTTGTTAGCAACTGCATCTACAGAATTGGTTTTTATTAATTCAGAACGAAATAGACCAACTAAAGCACCAGAATATTTTTTAAAAGCGTTAGAAAACTATACTAATAAATAATTAATTTTTAATTTCAATTATAACATTAAACCTTTAAAAGTGTATTTTGTAGATTTAATAGATGACGTCTTTAATGATTTAATGTTTTTTTTATTGTTAATCCAATGGCTTTTGCTAAAAAAGGAGGAACTGCATTTCCAATTTGTACCATTTGTTTTCCTTTTGCGCCTTGAAAAATAAAATCGTCAGGAAAAGATTGTAATCTTGCCATTTCCCTAACAGTAATTACTCTTGGCTCTATTGGATGAATATTTACGCCACCATGATTTTCTTTTATAGTACAACTTGCTTCGTTCCAAGGGCATTTTTTCCAAGAATCTGAGTAATTATCATAGAGACTTTTTCCTTCTGGAACTAGGGCTAGTCTTTTTTTCATATCATCGCTATGTTTTGTTCTAATATGATTAAATTCCTTAGAGTCTTTTAATTCAATTAAATCCTGTATAGCTTCTTTTGTAGTAATATAAGACCCAGACTCTAATAGTGGTGAAGGATGATAATTTGTTTTGCCAATTCTATTTGCTATAAAAATAATACGTTCTCTTTTTTGAGGCACATAATAATCTGCAGAATTTAAAACCGTAACATTTACATTATAGCCAAGATTATTAATATCGTCTTTTATTTTGTCTTCTACTTTTCCTTTTAACATAGAACGTAAGCCTTTTACGTTTTCTGCTACAATAAACTCCGGTTGAAGTTCTTCAATAATTTCTAGCATATCTTTATAAAGCGAATTTCTTTCGTCTTCTACAATTCTACTACCAGACATACTAAAACCTTGACATGGAAAACCACCAGAAAGTACGGTTAACGGTTTTCCTTTTAGTTGTTTTTTTACGGTATTAATAAATTTATCTTTTATATCTCGACTTGTAATATCTCCTTCTATATGTGGATGGTTAAAATTGTGTTTGTAAGTCATTCCAGCTTCCTTGAACCAATCTAAGCCACAAAGTTGATTAAATCCAGCCATTTCAAAACCTTTAGCCATTCCGCCAGCGCCACAAAATAGATCTGCAGATGTAAACTTAGATTCTTTAGGATTGTCCCATTCATCAGAAATGTCTATCCAATTAATCTTATCTGTTTTTGTAGATTTAGATTTTGTTGGCTTTGATTCTTTTTCAGGAGTAGTTTCAAAAGCGGACGATTTTATGAAATTTTGTAGATCTGATTCTTCAATTCTATGAACACCACCAATTTTACTAGACCTTAACTTTCCAGAATGTATGTATCTTCTAATTGATTTTTGAGACACATTAAGTCTGTTTGCTACAGTTTCAATTCTTAATAATTGGGATAATTTGTCCATAGTTGTCTGTTTTGAACAAATATATATAATTAATTTATTTTGAAACTAAATTCGTTCGATTCACTTTCTAGTATAAAAATGCATTTAGAAATGGCTGTTTTATAGCTAATAAATTCTGTATTAATAATATGTTTTATAAAATAATTATAAGCTTCTTCTTTTAATTTCCAATGGCATCTTAGAAACATATTTCGTTCTGTTTGTAGCTCTGAATGATGTACAATAAATAGTCTGTTTTGAATATGATGTCTTACACCTTTACTTTGGTTTTTATAATAAGAAGTAATAAGTTCTTTTTCATTAGAAGTCTTAAAACTTATTCTCATATTTTTTGGAACAATAGTTCCTTTTATGTCAAATCTGAGTTTTGAATCTCCATTAAACTCAATGTCCCAATCTTGATCTTTGGAATTTGGATTTTTAAGAATATTAGTTGACTTGTAAGACAAATACTCATCAATTCTAGAACATTGCCAAATAAACCATCGTCTTTTAAAATAATCCTTAGTGTCTTGATTTAAGTTAATTATGGCGGACTCTAATTGATGTAAAGTCTTGTAACGAAACATATTAATTTTAGAATCTGTTTTGTTGTTCTGAATAGTTCCCCAATGTAATGGCATACTTTTACTTAATTTTTGTAGTTCTTTGCTAAGTACAGTATATTCATTAATATCCATAGATATGATCTTTAATAGAATTTCAACCTATTAGGCTGATACTAAAGATAATAAAATTTTAATTTAGTTTGAAATGATGATTTTTAAAGAAATGTAAGGAGTAACTATTCTAGGTCTAAATAAAGTAAAAAACTATTCTTCAAATTCTTTAATATCTACCCCATAAATTATATCAAAAGAATTAAAAGCTTGCTGTGCTTCTTTTTTTCTAACCGAAATAAAAACTTTACAATCTAATTCTAAAACTTGATTAGTAATGGTTAAGTTTTTCTCTTTAATAATACGCATTACTTTATTCATGTTCTTATAATCGAAAGAAATAACATAATCTATATTTATGGTTTTTTCTACAATTTTAGAAGCGTCTAAAGCTAATTGCGCTCCAGTTCTATTCGCATTTATTAATCCGCCAACACCAAGTTTTGTGCCTCCAAAATATCTAACCACTACAATTAAAATATTTGTAACATCGTAAGATTGTATTTGGCCATAAATTGGTAATCCTGCGCTGTTACTTGGTTCGCCATCATCGTTAGCGCGATATCTTATTGTATCTGTTCCTAATTGATAAGCATAACAAAAATGTCCGGCGCTACTGTGTTGCTTTCTTAATACATCAATATGTTGTTTAACTTCATCTTCATGTTTAATAGGAAATGTGTAACCATAAAACTTAGAACCTCTATCTTTAAATAATTCACCTTCAGCAGGAACATCAATAGTTTTATAGGTGTCTTTTTTTTCCATATTAAGCAAAAGTAACTAATGTAATTGAAACGATTGCAAGAGCAATGCCAATCCAGTTTTTTCTAATTAATGTCTCTTTAAAAAGCAGTAATCCAACTAAAGTAGATAACATTACAACACCAACATTGTTTACAGTAAAAATAGTTGAACTTTCAAATCCATTCATTTGTAAAGCTTTTAATAACATTACAATAGAGTAGTAGTTCACTATTCCTAAAATGGCTCCGCCAATTAATGGTTTGTAGCTTAGTTTTTGAGGTTTTTTAATTGTTTTAATAACTAATAAAGTAATTCCTATTAAACCAGAAACACTAAAAATAGTTGCAGAAAATAATGGGATTCCATTTTCTGCCACATAATTGGTTTCTACATATTTTATAGTCGTGTCTATAGTTCCAGAGCCTAAGAATAAAATAATTGGTAAGATTAAACTCTTAATTTGAAAACTGCCTGAATTTGTTGCTTTTATTGATGCTAAATACACAGCAACCAAAGCTAATATAATTCCTATAGTTTTCTGTAGATTTAAAGATTCGTTATAAGCATAAAGTCCAAAAATAATAGGAATAACAACACTCATTTTACTAGCTACAGAAGCTACAGATAATCCATTTTTTTGAGCCGTTAAAGCCATAAAATTAAAGACAACTATAAATAACACAGCTAGGCATAAAGCGCCAATAAACCAATTGCTACTTGTTATTTTAGAAACAATAATTGGTGCATCGTAATTTAAGAACCCAAAAATTGCAGCTGCATAATAATTAACCACAATAGCTTGTAGTGTATTGACTTTAAATTTTTCGAAACATTTAAAAATGATGAAAATTAATGTAGAACAAAGAATACTTAAAAGTAAATACATTAAAATAAATGTGGTTTAAGTTTAAATAAATTGACTACATCTTGTGTTTTTGGGTCTATGTTCCAGGTGCCAAAACCTAAATCGAAAGCAGATTCTGTATTCTCTGTAGTGTCGTCTATAAAAACACATTCTTTAGCTTTTAGATTATTATCTTCTAAAACAAATTCATAAATAGTATTGTCTGGCTTTCTCATATTAATTTCGTGAGATAAATAGAACTTATCAAAACAGTCTTTAAACTCGTTATAAAAAGAAATATTTTCTTTTATAAAATCTATATGAAGTTCGTTAGTGTTACTTAACAAAATAAGTTGATATTTTTTAGAAGCTTTTAATTCTTGCAACCATTCTAATCTATGTTTAGGGAAATCTAGAATGATATAATTCCAAATGGATTTAATGTCTTTTCTAGATAACTCAGGGAAGTTACCTTCATAAAACTCTAAGAATTCATAAGTAGGTATGAAACCTTGCTCATAAAGTGTGTTTATTGCAATAAAATCTTCGGGCAATTCGTCTAAGCCAAATGCTTCTAAAGCATTTTTGTGCGCGCCTTCTTTATCTAAATTGATAAATACATCTCCAAAATCGAATACTAAAGTTTTAATCATTTTTATTGTTTTTGTAAACTTCTAAAACATCATCTAAAATAAATTCTGAGTTTAATAATTCACCTTTCAAATGTGGTGCTTTTGTACCTTTATTTAAAGAAACTGTACCTTTAAAAATACGTGCTTCGTCCCAAAGGTTTTCGTCTATAAAAGTTTGAAGTGTTTGTAATCCTCCTTCAATAATTACAGAATTTATATGTTTAGAATGTAAAATAGAGCAAATTTGTTGTGCTAATGGTTTTGAAAAATCACAATTATCCTTAGATATTACTATAGTTTCAGCTTCAGTATTAAAAACTGCTAAACTTTCATCTAGCTTTAATTTTCTATCTAAAACCACACGAATTGGATTTTCACCTGAGTAATTTCTGGCTGTTAAACTAGGATTGTCATGTAAAACAGTATTTGTTCCTACCAAAATAGCTTGTTCTTCAGTACGCCATTTATGAACCAATGTTCTAGAATATGGATTGGTAATCCAAACTGGTTTTTGTTTATTTTTAGTTTCAGGACTTAAAAAACCATCTAGACTTTGTGCCCATTTTAAAATAATATACGGTCGTTTTTTATTATGAAATGTAAAAAAACGTTTATGATGTTCTTTACAATCATCTTCTAAAACACCAATAGTTACGTTGCAATTTGCTGCTAATAATTTTTGAATACCTTTTCCTGCAACTTGTGGATTATCGTCTACGCAACCAATTACAATATTTTTAATTCCTTTTTCAATAATTAAAGAACTACAAGGTGGCGTTTTTCCAAAATGGCTACAAGGTTCTAAAGTAACGTAAATGGTGCTTTTTTCTAAAAGTGATTCATCTTTAACATTGTTAATAGCATTAACCTCTGCGTGATTTCCGCCAAAAGGACTTGTAAAACCTTCGCCAATAATTTTATTGTCGCAAACAATTACAGCGCCAACCATAGGATTAGGTTTTGTGGTACCTAAGCCATTTTTTGCAATTTGCAAAGCACGTTGCATATATGTAATATGATTGCTCAAATAAATTAGAATTTTAATTTAACATCTTCGGTTTTATCTACAGCATACGTATGCGAAAACCCAAAAACTTTATATTTAATATCTCCTTTGTATTGTACTTTAATTTTTTTAGAAAATAAACTACCTAATAGACCACCTAAATTATTGTTGCTAAACAAACTGTCTGTAGGTATTTTTGCGGTTAAAGGAATAGTAAAATCTTTTTTTGCAGGAACTTTAAAAACATCAGAAGATACGTGAGCAATTTCATTACCGTTTACAAAAACAATCATACCTTCAGTTTCTATATCTCCGCTAACATCATTAGGGTTACTAAATAATGCATCTGCAGTTACTGTTATTAGTTTTGAGGTAGATTCTGTAACCTCAATGTTTTTTACCGAAATAAATTCGGGTTTTTTATTGACTGTACAGCTAAAAATGGTTAAAAAAAGTGTTGATAATATTAATAAATGTTTCATCTATAAAAATTAAATTACTGTATCTTGAGCTCGTAAAATTACTGTTTTAAAGTGAAGAATAATAATATCATTATAAGAGAAATTCAGCCGCAAGATAATAAGCAAATAGAACAGGTAATTAGAGCTTGTTTTATAGAGTTAAATATGCCATTAGTTGGAACTGCTTATGAAGATCCAGAAACTAAACAAATGTTTGAAGCTTATGCAAATACAAACGAAACCTATTTTGTTTTAGAAAATGGAGAAACTATTTTAGGTGGTGCAGGAATTAAACCATTATCTGGACTTGAAACTACGGTTTGCGAGTTGCAAAAGATGTATTTTTCCTCAGAAACTAGAGGTTTAGGTTATGGTAAAAAAATATTCCAAGCCTGTTTAGATGAAGCTAAAAGATTAGGTTACAAGCAAGTTTATATAGAAACTATAGATGAGTTAAAAGCGGCAATACACGTTTACGAGAATTTTGGTTTTACATATTTAGATAAACCAATGGGAAATACAGGACATTTTTCTTGTGGGATTTGGATGGTTAAAGATATATAGTTAGCTTTTTTTAGTTTATAATTTTAGAAAAAAAACACTTTGAAATTAAAAGATATAGAATACTTATTTCATAAAGAATTAGATACTTTGTTTGGTAAAGATGAAGTGAATCAGTTTTTTTATTTGTGTATAGAATCCTTTTATAATTTATCTAGGTTAGATTTAGCGTTAGATACTAATATGTCTATAACTGTAGATGAACAATCTAAAATAATTGAAGCTTTAGAACAATTAAAACAAGAAATACCAATACAATATATTTTAGGAAAAACGGAATTTTTCGGATTACCTTTTAATGTAACAGAAGCGACTTTAATACCAAGACCTGAAACCGAAGAATTAGTGTCGCTTATTTTGACAAATGTCACTTCGAGCGAAGTCGAGAAATTAAGTAGAACTAAAAAGCCAATAACTATTTTAGATATTGGAACTGGTTCTGGCTGTATTGCAATTAGCTTGGCTAAAAATTTACCTAATGCAACAGTATATGCTTTAGATGTAAGTGCTGAAGCATTAAAAATAGCAAAATCTAATGCGGAATTAAATAAAGTAGATGTTACATTTATAGAACAAAGTATTCTAGAAGATTTTAATTTAGAAACTAAATTTGATGTTATTGTTTCTAATCCACCATACGTTAGAGAATTAGAAAAAGCCGAAATAAAACCAAATGTATTAAATAACGAACCACATTTAGCATTATTTGTAGCAGATAATAATCCCTTGTTATTTTATAAAGCAATTACAGAGTTTGCAGAAAAGCAATTAACTAAAAAAGGACAACTCTATTTTGAAATTAACGAATATTTACGAGAAGAAATGAAAAGTTTAGTTTCGAGTTATAAATTTGAAGACATAGAAATTGTAAAAGATATGTTTGAAAAGGATAGAATGTTGAAAGCTGAATTAAGACATTAATCATAAAATACCATTTGAAAATGAAAAACATAGCAGTATTTTGTGGGTCAGGTATAGGAACAGACCAAAGTGTAATAGATAGTACTTATAACTTAGGGAAAACCTTAGCTACTAAAGCAATTACTTTAGTTTATGGTGGCGCAAAAATTGGGCTAATGGGTAAGGTTGCTCAAGGTTGTTTGGATAACAATGGAAATGTTATAGGAATTATACCAGAATTTTTACAAACAAGAGAAATTGTTTCTAACGATTTAACCGAGCTTGTTACCACAAAAAACATGCACGATAGAAAGGTTGTAATGTACCAAAAAAGTGATGCTTTTATAATTATACCTGGCGGTTTTGGTACAATGGACGAGTTTTTTGAAATCTCTACTTGGGGACAATTAGGTCTACATTCTAAACCAATAGGTGTTTTAAATACTGATGGGTTTTACAATGATTTATTAAGACAAATAAAAAAAATGGTAGATAAAGGGTTTTTAGCACAAGCTAATTTAGATGCTGTTTTAGTTAGTGACTCTATAGACGATTTATTAACACAAATGACTAACTTTAAACCATTACCAAAGCCAGAGTGGTTAGACATTTCTAAATTATAGATTATGCTAAAATTTAGTTTTATTACTTTGTTAATATTGGTTTTTACGACTTGTAAAGAAGTCCAAAATAATTCAGGAGTTTCTGTAAAAACTAATGTAAAAGATAGAACTGCTTTTATTCAAAAATTAGAAAACGAGTTTCTTGGTCGTGTTGGTTATCTAGAGCCTAAAAAACCACATGTAATAACTTCGCGCAATTTTAAGACTTACAATAACTTATCAGAAGAACGTGTAATAGAATTAGAATTAAGAACTATTTTTAAAAACAATAAGACAACTTCTCAATTTGGATTAGCCCAAGACATTGGTTTTAGTAAAGCGATGAAATCCTTTGTAGCTTATCAATATGATGAAAATGAGCAGATGCAATACAAATTAATTAATTATACCACTAATTACGATTTTATAGATGCCATAGATGTTTCGTGTTATGACCTAACCAAAAAAATGAATCAAACAGAAACGTATGTCTTTGGTAACAGATTATTTGTTCATAATAAGGATACCAACAAAGCTGTTGAATATTTATTAAAAATGGATGGAACATTTGTAATGAAAGAAGAACCAGTTAAGTTTAACTACTTAGTATTAAAAGAGTTTAAGTATTTGGATTTATACCTTGGACAGTTTAATAAACGTGTTGTAAAAGCTAAAAATGGTTTAATTATTAGAGATTCATTAGGTAATAAGATTGGCAAGTATAATTATTTAGATATTATTTCAGTTTTAAGTTATTCCGAAGAGAAAATGAAAATAGTAGATAATGGAAAAACCATTAATGGAACTAAAACTGAAGTTATTATAAATCCAAAATTACTTAAACAAGAACAAAATTTTTATATCGACAACACTAATAAAGGCTATGTGTTTTCTGGTTTTCTTTTTGATGATATTGAAGATGACGAAAACGAAGTTTATGATTATCAAGGGTTATCTACAAGTACTCAAGATTATATGTTATTCAGTTTAAAAGAACTGTTTACTATAGAGCAAGTTAAATTAAATAACGAACTTTCTGGAGTTGTTAAAACAGCTAAACTCAAAGATGTTACAAAGCAGTATAAAGTAGATAAAACAATAACGTTAACTTCGGAAAATGGGACTCAAGTTAAATTTAAAGACACCACTTATCATTCTGAGTACGAACCAACAAAATCATATAGTGTAAATGAAGATGTAAATTTTAAAAACACATTTATTGTTAGTTCTAGTATGTTATTTGATTATCAAAGATTTTACTTTATAGATAAAAGAAACGGAAATGAATTGGATACTTATTTTGGAGGTTATCCACATGTGTCGCCAAATAATAACATTGTGATTTCTGTAGATTATGATACTGAATGTCCAAATCAACGTTCGCTTTTTATAGATAAAATAGTAAATGGTAAAATAATAAAAGTATTAAGTATTCATCTTGATACCGAAAAGCTTACTGAGTTAGACTTTGTTAAATCAACCGATCAAAACGAAATTTACTGGTTAAGCAATACCTCATTTATTATGAAATTTTGGGGAGCAACCACTTGTTACGACGATTCTGATAATTATTTTTACTATAAATTTAAAATAAAAGATAATTTGTTGAATATTTTAGATATAAATTAAAATGACACCACAACAACATATAGAAACTTTACGCCAAGAATTAAGAGATCATAATTACAATTATTATGTGCTTGACAATGCAACTATTTCAGATTTCGATTTCGATATAAAACTTAAAGAACTTCAAGATTTAGAAGAAAAACATCCAGAGTTTTTTGATGCTAATTCGCCAACATTACGTGTTGGAGGAGAAGTAACCAAGAATTTTGAAACTGTTATACATGAACACAGAATGTATTCTTTAGATAATTCATATTCTTTAGAAGATTTACAAGATTGGGAAACTAGAATAAAGAAGTTAGTAGATGGTGATATTAATTACACCTGCGAGTTAAAATACGATGGTGCTTCTATAAGCTTAACTTATGAAAACGGAAAATTATTAAAAGCTGTAACTCGTGGCGATGGTTTTCAGGGCGATAATGTTACACCAAACATAAAAACCATAAAATCTGTTCCATTACAATTAAAAGGAAACTATCCAGCTAAGTTTGATATAAGAGGCGAAATTGTCTTACCATTTGATGGTTTTAATAAAATGAATGAAGAACGTATTTCTGCGGGAGAAGAACCATACAGGAATCCGCGAAATACAGCTTCGGGAAGTTTAAAACTTCAAGATAGTGCAGAAGTAGCAAAAAGACCATTAGAATGTTTATTATATAACCTTACTGGAACAAATTTAGGAGTTGCTTCTCAAAACGAAAGTTTAGAGTTGGCAAGACAAATGGGATTTAAAGTTCCAGAAGCTTCAGAATTAGTTAGTTCTATAGAAGATGTTTTTGAGTTTATAAATTTCTGGGATAAAGAAAGACATAATCTACCATATGAAACCGATGGTATAGTTGTTAAAGTAAATAACTTACAACAGCAAGAAGAATTAGGTTTTACAGCAAAAGCGCCACGTTGGGCAATGGCTTATAAGTTTAAGGCAGAGCAGGTTTCTACTAAATTAATAAGCATAGATTATCAAGTTGGTAGAACAGGAGCTGTTACGCCAGTAGCTAATTTAGAACCTGTAGAATTGGCAGGAACAACAGTAAAACGTGCTAGTTTGCATAATGCAGATCAAATTGAAAAATTAGACATTAGAGTAGAAGATGAAGTTTATGTAGAAAAAGGTGGCGAAATTATTCCTAAAATTATTGCCGTAGTAGATAAATCTACCAGACCAAAAAATTCAGAACCAACTCAATACAGAACAAATTGTCCAGAATGTAATACTGAGTTAGTTAGAATAGAAGGCGAAGCAAAACATTATTGTCCAAACTATAATGGATGTAGTCCACAAATTATTGGTAGAATTCAGCATTACATTTCAAGAAAAGCAATGGACATTGAAGGTTTAGGCGGAGAAACTGTTGCGCTTCTAGTAAATGCAGGCTTAATAACTAATTATACAGATTTATATACGTTAACTAAAGAAGATATAATGCCATTAGAACGTATGGCAGAAAAGAGTGCAGAGAATTTAATTAATGGTGTAGAAGCATCAAAAAACATTCCTTTTGAACGTGTTTTATTTGCTTTAGGAATTCGTTTTGTTGGAGAAACTGTTGCTAAAAAACTAGCGAAACATTATAAAAATATTGGAGCTATAAATAGTGCAACATTAGAAGAGCTGATTGCAGTAGATGAGATTGGTGTAAAGATTGCTCAAAGTGTAAAAGATTTCTTTTCGGACGAATCTAATGTAGAAATGGTTTCCCGTTTAATACTTTCTGGTGTACAGTTAGAATTATCTGCAGATGTTTTAGCTAATCAAACAGAAACACTTAAAGGAGATATTGTTGTAGTTTCTGGTGTATTTACACAGGTAAGTAGAAACGAACTTAAAAAGTTGATAGAAGATAATGGCGGAAAAGTATCGTCTTCAATTTCATCTAAAACAAGTTATATTGTTGCAGGAGATAAAATGGGACCAAGTAAATTAGAAAAAGCAGAGAAATTAGGTATTTTGCTAATTACAGAACAAGAGTTTTTAGATAAGTTGAACTAAGCTTTAACGATATTATATAGCTAAAGCTTTTCCACTTGATTTTGATTTTTCATTATTACTAAACGTAAAATCTACTCGACCTAAATTTACGCCATAGCAACCAACTTGATTAACTAAAGTTTCTTTTCCAGCACTATTAATAACTTTAGTTGGTTCGTCTAAAAAAGTATGTGTATGTCCACCAATAATTAAGTCAATATCTTTAGTTTTTTCGGCTAAAGTAATATCACAAACCTTTTCTGGTTTTTTTGAATATTTATAACCTAAATGTGATAAGCAAATCACTAAATCGCAGTTTAAATCTTCTTTTAGAATTCTAGCTTGATCTTGTGCAATTTCTATAGGATCTAAGTAAACTGTTTCTTTATATAACCTTTTATCCACTAAACCTTCTAATTCAACACCAAGTCCAAAAACACCTATTTTTAAACCATCTTTTGCAAATACTTTGTGCGGAAGTGTTTTTCCATTCATTATTGTATTTTTAAAATCGTAGTTGGCAGATATAAAATCAAATTTTGCGTGAGGTAATTGTTTATATAAACCATCTATACTATTATCAAAATCGTGATTTCCTATAGTTGTTGCATCATATTTAAGTTTGCTCATTAGCTTAAGTTCCAATTCGCCACCATAATAGTTAAAATAAGGAGTTCCTTGAAAAATATCTCCAGCATCTAATAGTAATGTATTTGGGTTTTCTTTTCTAATTTGTTCAACTAAAGTTGCTCGTCTTGCAAAACCTCCAAGATTAGGATATTTTCCATCATCTGAAGGAAAAGCATCAATATGACTATGCACATCATTAGTGTGTAGAATAGTTATTTTTTTAGTTGAAATACTATTAACACAAGATTGTAAACCGTAACTACCTAAGGTTAATAAAGAAGATGCTACTGCCGATTTTTTTATAAATTGTCTACGTTTCATAATTAATTCAGTTTAATAAATCGGTTATCAATTTTAGGAGTAATAGTATCAGCTTTATTGAAATGTTCAATTAAGGCATTTCTAATTTTATAATCAGTATTATAAACAGTATCCGCAGCTTTAAAAAAGTTCATTCTATCTCCACCAGTTACTAGGTAATCGCTAGTTGCAATATAATAAGCTCTATCCTCTAAAGGTTTTCCATTAATTGATGTTGTAAGAACTGAATTGTTTTTATCTAGAGTTAAACTCATATTAGAAATAGGATGCGCTTTTCCTTCGGTTGCTAAGTAATTAATTAAGCTATCTATTTGAGCTCTTTTTAATTTAGTAATAACAATACTGTTTTCAAAAGGCATAACTTGGTAAGCTGTTCTAGCAGAAATTGGGCCTTTAGAAATTACAGATCTAATTCCGCCATAATTTAGTAATACCGCATCAAGATCTAATTTGGTTCTAGATTTAAAAATTGGTTGTGCTTCTGTATAAACAACATCTGCCATAAAGTTACCAATTGCTGTGTTTAAAGCTTTGTTTGTGCCATAATCTTTTTTAGAATACGTTTTTGGCGCAAAAGCTAAAGCGCTATCTAAAGTTTTGTTTAAATGTGTTCTAAAAGGTTGAATAAAACTATCTATAGATTTATCTACAGTTAGTTTTTTATCTACAGGAATAGATTGAGCTTGCTTTTCGTTTAAATTAAAGGTGTTTTTTTTACAAGAAGTAAATAAAATTACACTTAAAATAAGTGGTAATAAAAATGGTTTCATTCTTTAAAAATAATCAAAAAATGCAGAAAGATTTGCTACATTTGTGTTAAAGCAATAAATATAAATGTTTTTTAAAGGTTTAAAAGAAAAATCCATACAAAAAGCCATTAGTAAGTGTAATAATTTACGAGAATTATTAGATGGAAACTCTAAGGTTAAAACAATTGGTTTTTTAATTAATATAGATGAGGTTTCAATTACAGATTCAGAATTGTCTTCTATTTGTAACGTTTTGGATTCAGAAAATA
This sequence comes from Aurantibacter sp., assembly GCF_042094015.1. Taxonomy (NCBI): domain Bacteria; kingdom Pseudomonadati; phylum Bacteroidota; class Flavobacteriia; order Flavobacteriales; family Flavobacteriaceae; genus Aurantibacter; species Aurantibacter sp. The sequence goes on from NZ_JBELDZ010000007.1 coordinate 36,675, forward strand.
TAGGTCAGTTGAATTTCACTAAAACTGTTAAGAAAACAAATGAAGAGTCAGGACTAATTTCGCCTAAAAATATAGGATGGAAAGCTGTTTTAAAACATCCAGATTTAAAAATATTTTGTCAGACCCAATTTGATGTTTTAATCACCTTAACAGAAACTGATTCTATTTATTTAAATGCTGTAAATGCATTTAGTCAAGCAAAATTTAAAGTGTCTACCACTTGTAATAATGAAAATTTAAACGATTTATTAGTGGCAACATCTCCTTTTAAAGTAGATGTGTTTACTTCAGAATTAAAAAAATACTTAACCATTTTAAATAAATTATAATATGTCTACAACATTTTTAGGTACAGGAATAGCAATAGTTACGCCTTTTAATGCAGATAAATCTATAGATTATGATGCCTTAAAAAAGATTGTAGATTTTAATATTGAAAATGGCGTAAATTATATTGTGATTTCTGGTACAACTGGCGAAAGTGTAACTGTTTCAGCAGAAGAAAAAAAAGAAATTACCAAGTTTATTATTAAGACTACTAATAATAGAGTTCCATTGGTTTTAGGAATTGGAGGAAATGATACGACTCAAGTTATAAATGAAATTAAAACGACAGATTTCACAGGTTTATCTGGAATTCTTTCTGTAGCGCCATACTATAGTAAGCCTACACAAGAAGGTTTTTATCAGCATTTTAAAGCTGTTTCAGAAATTTGTCCGGTAGATATAATTCTATATAATGTGCCAGGAAGAACCGCTAAAAATATGGAAGTTGATACTACAATTCGTTTAGCAAAAGATTTTAAAAATATAGTTGCTGTTAAAGAAGCAGCTGGGGAAATGTCTCAGTATTACCAGTTATTAAAAAAGAAACCAGCAGATTTTGCTGTAATTTCTGGGGATGATGATTTAGCTTTAGGCGTTACACTTGCTGGCGGATCTGGTGTAATATCTGTAATTGGCCAAGCAATGACTAAAGATTTTTGTTCCATGATACAGTTAGGACTTCAAGGAAATGCAAAAGAAGCTTTTAAGCTGCATTATAATTTAATGGAAATTACAGATTTAATTTTTTCTGAAAATAATCCATCAGGAATAAAAGCAGTTTTAGAAATTTTAGATTTATGTAAAGCTGAGGTAAGATTACCGTTAGTAGAAGCAACTTTAGGTTTGAAAACAAAAATCAACACATTTTTAAAGAACTATTAATTGGGAAAACGTGTAAAAGATCCAGGATTTGGTACATCAGCTTCAAGTTATGCTGGTAGAATGATAAATACAGATGGTTCGTTTAATATAAAACGTATTAATCAGTCGTCACAATTTTTACAGACTTATCATTTTTTAATTAATCAAACTTGGTGGTCTTTTTTTGGACTAGCAGCATTTGTATTCTTCCTAACAAATATTGTTTTTGCTTTTATTTATATAATAATTGGAATAGAACAAATTGCTACACCAAGTAATTCTTTTTTAACCGATTTTAGTAATGCTTTTTTCTTTTCTTCTCAAACATTAACCACTTTAGGTTATGGTGCAATGGCTCCAACGGGTTGGTTAAGTGGATTAATTTCGTCTTTCGAAGCATTTATTGGCTTGGCCATGTTCTCATTCTTAACAGGTTTAATTTATGGACGTTTTTCTAAGCCAAAAGCATCTGTTAGATTTAGTAAGCCAATAATTCTTAGAGATTTTAATCATACCAAAGCTATTATGTTTAGAATTGTTAATAATAGATCTTCTGTAATGATTAAGCCTAAAATTACAGTAACATTAGCATTAACATCTATTAAAAAAGATAAAACACCAAAACGAGATTTTTATAATTTAGATTTAGAAAGAAATAGTATTACGTATTTGCCTTCAACATGGACAATTGTTCATGAAATAGATAAGGAAAGCCCACTTTTTAATATGCCTAATAATGATATAGTAAATCAAAATGGAGAGTTGTTGGTTATGCTAACTTATTACGACGAATCTTTTAATCAAGAAGTACATCAAATGTATTCTTATGTATTAAAAGAGGTGCTATTAGACTATAAATTTCAGCCAGCATATCATTATAATTCTGAAGGCGAAATGGTTCTAGATTATAATAAGTTTGATTTAATTGAAAAACTTTAATTTATTAATATTAAATTTAATACAGAACTAATAAATTAGAGTGTATATTTAATGTGAGTAAAAATTGTTAATTTTCGCTAAATGTAAATTTATAGCTTACAGAAATATATTAAAAATAAAAGCCAAAAATAATGCAAACAGATTTAGATAAAAGCACTACTGATTTGGATTTAGAATCATCTAGTTCTCTGGTTTTTAATTTAGAGTTGTATCTTGATAAATTAGTTAAAGCAGATAAAAGCAATGCTTTATCTTTATTAATTAAATCATCTTTTTTAGAACTATTACTAAGCTATGTTTCTTTGTCTGATAAAGAATACAAGAATTATATTGATAAAACAGATGTTAACATAGATCAAGTATATCTATTACATTATACTTTAATTCCTGGGATTAAAAATTTAATTATTCTACATAGAGATGTGTTGTTGCAGCTACAAATATCTAGACATAAGCTTAGTGAGGATATAGTTGATTTAGAGACTTTTAATACACATTTTGAAGAAAGTAAACTGGTGTTAGAAAATGCAACAATCTCTATTCTTAAAGCTTTAAAAGCAAAAGAACAATTTGTTAAAACAAAATCTAAAGCATATAGAAAAGAATTAAATATAATACAACACCAAGAAAACCCTTGGATAGTTTACAAAGAGCAATTATTAGTTTTAGAAGCTCAATGTATTGATATACTTAAAAAAGATAACGTATTTGAAACTATACAATTAGTTTTTAAAGAGATAAAAAAATATAATTTTGAGACGTTAGATAAGTTTAAAGAGACATCACTAGATTTAATAGAGCGAAACAATCAATTAATATCAAAAATTGAAAACTTAAAAGATGCATCAGAAATTAGCACAATAACAAATTGGATAGATGCTACAATAAAGAGTTATTCAGACTCAAAGTTTAAAATCGAAACTTTTAACTCAGCTATTTCTAGTTTTATTAATAATTTAGAAAAAACCACATTTCCAATAGCTACTCAAGATGGAAATTTATTATTAAAAACAATAGATTTTAATAAATCTGTACAAAAATGGTGTGATTTTGAATTAGTACCTTTTTATATAGATTTGGATGAAAATATTAATAACGTACTCTCTTATTTTAGGCATAACTGGATAAATTTAAAGACAAGCTTATTAGTGGAAAAGTCTAATAACGAAATAACATTTTTAGCAGCACAGGTTAATACATTAAATGCTGTTAAAAAGACTCTAAGGAATAATGAAATTAAAATTAATGATATTATTAGTCCTATAAAAGATAAGTTGCAAAATGAGTTTTTAGAAACAAATATATATAGCGACTCGACTTTTTTAGATGTATCTTTTCAAACATCTTTTTCACAGATGGCAAGCGAAAAAAGTAATTTGTTTTATAAATTAAAAGACGCCTTAAAGAAGTCGTTAGTTAAGCTTACAAAAACATATCAGAATAGTATTATATTTTCTAATGTAAATAATTTAGAAGCTTCTATAGAAACTATAAATTATAGATTATTTAAAGAGGAAAATGCACATTACGACACCTTGTTTTTAAATAAGAATTTTCTTGGGGATTTATTTTTAAGACCAAGAGAATACCAAGATAAAAAGTTAAACACCTCTATTGAGCAATGGAGAAAAGGTTTTAAAAAAGCAGTTTTGGTTACAGGAGATTCTTTAAGTGGTAAATCTACATTTATAAACCATTCCGCTCATAATTATTTTAAAAAAAACACTTTGTATTTACTTCCAAATACAACTCTAACTCTTGGAGGTAATAAGTTTAATACTTCAACAGATTTAAAAACAGCATTATTAGATGTAAAAAAGAGTGTTACTAACACCAATACATTGGTTGTTATTGAAGATTTGGAGCTTTGGAGAGATAAAACTAATAGTTTGTTATCTAATGTTAGAGCCTTAAAAATGTTTTTAGAAACAGTTCCGGAACATATTTTAGTTATTGTTTCTGTATCAAAACTTATGCAATTTCATTTAGATAAAAGAATGCCATTTACAGACTTATTTAGTTCAGAAATAGATGTTAGTAAAGCAACTTTCGATGAGATATTTAAAGCAGTTATGTTGCGTCATAGCGCATCTCATAAGACTATTGTAGGGTTGGACTTGACACCTTTAACTAACCTGCAAATAGAACGTAATGTTAGTAAATTGGCAAAACGATTAGATTATAATATTGGAGAAATTTTACAAGCTTGGACTTTTGGTACCACGTTAACGACCAATAATACAGTTATTTATAATGACTTAGATCTAAAGTTTAAAGACTTTTTTAATAATGAAGAGTTAACTATTTTAAAACAAATAATAAGGTATAGGCAACTTACAGAATTAGAGTTAAAAAACTATGTAGGCGAAACATATGCTGATGGGTTTAATTCAGCTATTAAAAGACTCTTAAACACTAAAGTTATTATTAGAAACACAAATAATTATTTAGTTTTAAATACTGTTTTATATTCAGATATAAAACAATTATTAATTTATAAAGGCACATTAAACTAATGGGGGATTTTCAAAAAATAGATACCTGGCAAGGTCTTTTTCTACTGTTTATATTTTTGGTTTTAATGTATTTTTTATTGAATGCATTAAAATTTGCGTTAGAACGTTTTGGCGCAAAGAATAAAACTAATAAAGCGTTAAGAATTAGTTTGCAAAAATTTAAACTGTTGTTTGTTCCAATAGCTAGTGTTTTATTACTGCTAGATTTTATATCAATAAATTACGTTCCTCATACGTTAATTTTAATTTTGATTTGTGTGTTTTGTTATCCTACTATAAAAAATTATGTTAGTGGAATTGTTTTTAAAATTAACCCATTAACAACATTAAATGCAACTATTAAAATAGGTAATCAAAGAGGTGAAATAAAAAAAATGTTACCATTAGGTTTAGTTGTTAATACTAAAAACGGAGAACAGTTTATTAATTATACAAAAGTAGAAGAAAAAGGATTTTTAATTCATTCTAAAGAAAATAATTTGTTTCGTCAAACACTTTATGTAGAATCAGAATTTGATTCTAATTATATTTTAGATGTATTATTTGATAATCCAATTATTAACTACAAAGAACCACCAATTATAAAAAAACAAGAAAACTCTAAAGTTTTAAAATTGCAATACACATTAGAAAAAGGCGCTAATAATAAAGATATAGTATCTTATTTAAAGACCTTAAATATTACAACTAATTCAAATAAAATCACTAATTAATTATGGACGTATTATCATCATATAACTTAATAATAGAAGTTTCGGTAGTTATTATAGTATCATTTTTGTTTAGTAGTTTATCTAAAAAAACAAATATACCAGCGGTACTTATGCTTATTTTACTTGGAGTGGGTTTAAGATTTTTTCTAGACTATTTGAATGTAACATCAATTAATTTTTTACCACTTTTAGAAGTTTTAGGGATTGTTGGTTTAATAATGATAGTTCTTGAAGCAGCTTTAGAATTAGAATTAAAAAAAGAAAAACTTATACCTATTCTAAAATCTTTTGCCATTGCTATAATAGGCTTAATTGCTTCAGCTTGGGTTGCTGCATTAATATTGTATAATCTTATTCCAGAAATGACTATGCAATCTGCATGGCTTTATGCTACGCCATTATCTATTCTTTCAAGCGCAATAATAATTCCAAGTGTAAGTGGATTAAGTATTGCTAAAAAAGAGTTTCATATTTACGAAAGTACATTTTCAGATATTGTAGGAATAATGATGTTTTACTTTTTAACAGGAAAGTTAAATCCGGCTGAAGATGATGGAGTAGTAGGTTTTGCAGGAAACATTATTCTTACTATAGTAATATCTTTAATAGCAAGTTATGCTATTATATTAATATTTCAAAAGATTAAAAGTCAAGTTAAACTATTTCTTTTGATAGCAGTTTTATTGTTACTGTATGCATTAGGTAAAAAAATGCACCTATCTTCTTTAATTATTATTTTGATTTTTGGTTTAGTTATAGCAAATATGAAGTTGTTTTTTAAAGGAAAGCTTAAACAATTATTAAACTATGAAAAAGCACATCATATTTATCATGAATTACATATAATTACTGCAGAGACAGCATTTGTAGTTAGAACGTTTTTCTTTGTAGTATTTGGGATTACAATTGTTATTTCATCATTATTAAATTTTCAAGTTGCTTTAATTAGCACTTTAATTATTGCGTCTATTTATGCTATTCGCTTTGTAATATTAAGAATATTTGTTGGTAAAGATATTATACCACAATTATTTATAGCGCCAAGAGGCTTAATTACAGTGTTGCTTTTTTATGCAATTCCAGAAGAAGCTAAGATTGCTTCTTTTGAACCAGGGATATTATTATTTGTAATTATTGGTACAAGTTTAATAATGACAGGAGCAATGATTTACGATAAAAAACGTAATTCTAAAGCAATAAACAAAGCCACACAAAATAGTGTAGACAATGTAAAATGGAAAGCGCCAACAATTGAATAGTAGTTACAATTGGATTTAAATATATAATAGTTGTTCTTAATGATTTATAAATATATTAAGGTAAAAGTTAAATAATACTTAATCGTTTATAAAGCTAAGTGTATTGTTATAGTTTAGCGATTAAATTTATTTTTTAAATCCATTATATTAACTTACTTTTGCAACCTGTAAATTTTATATGAAACACTTATTTTACATCTTAATTATATTTATATCACTAAATTCATGTAGTGAGTATCAAAAAGCACTTAAATCTGAAGAAACTTCAGAGAAATTCACTGTTGGTGTAAAAAAATATGAAGAAGGAAAATATAATAAAGCAAATAGACTTTTTCAGCAAATAGTTCCTAATTATAGAGGAAAACCTCAAGCAGAAAAACTAATGTTTTTATATGCTGATACTTTTTTTCAAACCGAAGATTTTTATTCTGCAGGTTATCAGTACGGGCGTTTTGTAACAGCTTATCCTAAAAGTGAAAAAATAGAAGAAGCTGCTTACAAAAGTGCTTTGTCTTATTACAAATTATCTCCTGTTTATTCTAAAAATCAAGAGGAAACATATGAAGCTTTAGAGAAGTTACAATTGTTTGCAAACATTTATCCAGATTCTAAATATTTACCAGAAATTAATTCAATGGTAAAAGAATTGGATTATAAACTTGAGAAAAAAGCTTTTGAAATAGCTAAGCAGTATAATCGTATTGCTCCAGCTATGGGAACTTTTAAAGCCTGTTTAACCTCTTGTAATAACTTCTTGTCAGATTTTCCGGGATCTTCTTTTAAAGAAGAAATAATGTATATTAGATACGCTACAGCAAAAGAGCTTGCTGCTAAAAGTGTAGAGTGGAAAAAAGAGGAGCGTTTAGATGACGCACAAAAATATTTAGAGATTTTAAAAAACACCTTTCCTAATACTCAATTCTTAGATAATTCTGAAAAAGAAGAAAAAGAAGAAAAAGTTATAGCAGAGGAAACAAAATAATAATTAAGTAGCAAAAGTTTAATACTATGGATTTAAAAAAAATCGACGCACCTTTATCAACAATTACTTACGATAGAAATAAGGTTGATGCACAAACAGAAAACATTTACGAAGCTATTTCTGTAATTGCTAAGCGTAGTGAGCAAATTAATTCTGAAATTAAAAAAGAATTAATTGAAAAATTAGAAGAGTTTGCTACCTATAACGATAGTTTAGAAGAAGTTTTTGAAAATAAAGAGCAAATTGAAGTTTCTAAATTTTACGAAAAACTACCAAAAGCACATGCCTTAGCAGTTCAAGAATGGTTAGATAGTAAAATCTATCACAGAAATACAGAAGACGTAACTAAAGACTAATTAATATGTCTATACTAAGTGGCAAAAATATATTACTTGGCGTTACCGCTGGTATTGCTGCTTATAAATCGGCTTCTTTAGTTAGAGAATTTATAAAAGCAGGCGCAACCGTAAAAGTGGTTATGACGCCTGCTTCTAAAGATTTTGTTACACCATTAACATTATCTACACTATCAAAAAATCCTGTAGAATCTCATTTTTACGAAAAGGATAATGACAACGAACTTTGGAATAATCATGTAGAACTTGGTCTTTGGGCAGACTATTTTGTTATTGCACCTGCAACAGCAAATACAATGTCTAAAATGGCTAATGGTGTATGCGATAATTTATTATTAGCAACATATCTTTCTGCAAAATGTCCAGTTTATATTGCGCCTGCAATGGATTTGGATATGTACAAACACCAAAGTACTACCAATACATTTGCAAAATTAAATTCTTTTGGAAATACTATTATTCCAGCTACTTCTGGTGAGTTAGCAAGTGGTTTAGTTGGTCAAGGTCGTATGGCAGAGCCAGAAGATATTGTTGGCTTTATAACAGCTGATATTTTAAGCCAATTACCTTTAAAAGGCCAAAAAGTACTTATAACAGCTGGTCCAACATACGAAGCTATAGATCCTGTACGTTTTATTGGAAATCACTCTAGTGGTAAAATGGGATTCGAGTTAGCAAAGGCTGCTGCTAATTTAGGAGCAGAAGTTATTTTAATTACAGGACCAACAAATTTAAAATTATCTCATAGTTTAATTACAGTTATACATGTGGTTAGTGCTGAAGAGATGTATAAAGCCAGCCATAAAGAGTTTCAGTATGTTAACATTGCTATTGCAGCAGCAGCTGTAGCAGATTATAGACCAAAAGAAATTGCCCTCAATAAAATAAAAAAGAAAGAAAGTACGTTAACTTTAAAGTTAGAAAAAACAAAAGATATTTTAGCATCTTTAGGAAAAATTAAGAAACATCAATTTTTAGTTGGTTTTGCTTTAGAAACTAATAATGAAATAGAGAATGCAAAATCTAAGCTTAAGCGTAAGAATTTAGATTTAATTGTCTTAAATTCGTTAAAAGACAAAGGTGCTGGATTTAAGAGTGCAACAAACAAAGTAACTCTAATTGATAAACTTGATAATATTCAAGAATTTCCATTAAAATCTAAAACTGAGGTTGCTAAAGATATTATTAACGAAATTATTGTTAGAAATGCGTAATTACTTTATTTTATTATTTTTACTATTTGTAACGTTAACTGGCTTCAGTCAAGATTTAAATGCAAAAGTAATTGTAAATGCACAATTAACAGGAGACGAAAACATACAAGTATTTAAGACTTTAGAAAAACAATTAAATGAGTTTGTAAATAATTCCAATTGGTCTAAAAAAGAGGTGAAATCTCAGGAACGTGTAAACTGTAACTTTGTTATAAATATTACAGAATATTCAGGAACTTTTTTTAGTGGAAATTTACAAGTTCAATCGTCAAGACCAGTTTTTGGATCATCATACGCATCATCTTTGTACAATGTAAACGATAAAGATTTTACTTTTGAGTATACAGAGTTTCAAATTATGCAATTTACACCAAATCAATACCAAAACAATTTAGTGTCTGTAATGGCATTTCATATTTATATGATTTTAGGTTTAGATGCAGATTCTTTTTCACCAAATGGTGGAACGCCACATTTTAAGCAAGCACAACAAATTGTAAATTATTCGCAACAAGAAAATTATGCTGGTTGGAAATTATCTGATGGTTTACAAAGTAGGTTTAAATTAATAGACGATTTACTTTCTCCTGCATTTTCTGACTATAGAACTATTGTTTATAATTACCACAGATTAGGTTTAGACTTAATGAACGAAAATGTAAAAGAAGGAAAAACACAAATTGTAAATGCATTGTCTCTTTTTAATTCCATTGCTAGTAAAAGACCAAACGCTTATGTTACACGTGTTTTTTTTGACACAAAAGCAGATGAGATAGAAAAACTATTTACAGATGGACCTTCGGTAAATGTCGATAGGTTATTGACCGTTTTAAACAGAATTGCTCCAATGTATTCTGCCAAATGGCGAAATTTAAAATTCTAATAAAATATCTAGTATTTAATGCTACAAGCTTTAACAATTAAAAATTATGCTTTAATTGAAGCGCTTAATGTTGATTTCTCTTCTGGATTCACAACAATTACTGGTGAAACTGGAGCAGGTAAATCTATTTTATTAGGTGCATTATCTCTTGTTTTAGGTAAAAGAGCAGATTTATCTAGTTTAAGGTCTAAAGATAGCAAGTGTGTTATAGAAGCTACTTTTAATATAGAAAACTATAAGTTAAAATCGTTTTTTAAAGCTGAAGATCTAGATTATGAATCACAAACAATTATTAGAAGAGAAATTCTACCTTCAGGAAAAAGTCGTGCGTTTGTAAACGATTCACCTGTAAATTTATCAAGCCTTCAAGAATTAGGGAAACATTTAATAGATATTCATTCTCAAAATGAAACACGCCAAGTTGTAGATGAGAGTTTTCAGTTTCAAATAATAGATGCTCTAGCAAAAAACGATAAATTAAGGCTTCAATATAATTCAGAGTTAAAATCTTACAAAGAATTAAAAAGACAATTAAAAACACTTCAAATAGAGCAAAATGAAGCCATAAAGGCTTACGACTATAATTTATTTTTATTAAATGAATTAAAGGAAGCAAAATTAGAAACTCTTAATATACAAGATTTAGAAGCAGAATACGAAACCTTAAATAATGTAGAAGCTATTCTTGAAAAAGCGCAAGAAGTAGATGCTTTAATTCAAGACGAAAACCTAGGGATTCAGTCTAATTTGGTACAATTAAAAACAATAGTATCTAAACTAAGTCAATTGTCACAAAATTACGCATCAATTTCGGAACGTGTAGAAAGTGTCTTTTTAGAATTTGATGATGTTGTTTCTGAGTTAGAAACTTTAAAAGAAAATTTAGAAGTAAGTCCAGAACGTTTAGAGATTGTAAATAATCATTTAACGGTTTTAAACAACTTATTTCAAAAACATACTGTAAATTCTGTAGAAAGTTTAATTTCTATAAGAGAAGATTTAGATCAAAAAGTAATTACTACAGAAGGATTAGATAATGCAATAAAAACATGTCAAATAGAGATTAATAACATTTCAAATTCATTAAAAACTTTAGGTTTAGAAATTAGAACGAGTAGAGAAGTTGCAATACCAATTTTAACTAAAAAGTTAGAACGATTATTATCCGGTTTAGGAATGCCAAATGCAACGTTTAAAATATCGGTTTCAGAAAGCGATACATTTCATAAAAATGGAACAGATAACTTAGCTTTCTTATTTTCTGCTAACAAAGGAATGGATTATAATGAGCTTAAAAAAGCTGCTTCTGGAGGAGAATTAAGTAGAATTATGTTATCAATTAAAGCAATTCTTTCTCAATACATAAAACTACCAACCATTATGTTTGATGAGATTGATACTGGTGTTTCTGGAGAAATAGCTCATAGAATGGGAGATATTATGTCTAAAATGAGTATAAACATGCAAGTATTTAGTATAACGCATTTGCCGCAAATTGCCTCTAAAGGTGTTATGCATTATAAAGTATATAAAGAAACGGTAAATAATACTACACTTACTAATTTAGTAGCTTTAGATAAAGATCAACGTATAAAAGAAATTGCTTTAATGCTTGGTGGTACAGAATTACACGACTCTGCAATTGCACATGCAAAGCAGTTATTACAATAGTTTTGTATTACAATTATCTATTTAACACTATATTTGTATAACAATTAAAAAAGACCAAACATTTAAAACATATAACAATGTCTTATAACTTACTAAAAGGGAAAAAAGGAATTATTTTTGGAGCACTAGATCCAAATTCAATCGCTTGGAAAACGGCAGAACGTGTTCATGAAGAAGGTGGAGAATTTGTATTAACAAATGCACCAATTGCTATGCGTATGGGACAAATTGATGCTTTAGCAGAAAAAACTGGTTCTCAAATTATACCTGCAGATGCAACGTCTATAGAAGATTTAGAAAACTTAGTCGCTAAATCTATGGAGATTTTAGGTGGAAAAATTGATTTTGTATTGCATTCTATTGGTATGTCTGTAAACGTTAGAAAAGGTAGAGCTTATACAGATCAAAAATACGATTGGACACAAAAAGGAACAGATGTTTCGGCCATGTCTTTTCATAAAGTAATGCAAACATTATATAAAAACGATGCAATGAACGAGTGGGGAAGTATTGTAGCTTTATCTTATATGGCTGCACAACGTGTTTTTCCAGATTATAATGATATGGCAGATAACAAAGCCTATTTAGAAAGTATTGCACGTAGTTTTGGTTTCTTTTTTGGAAGAGATAAAAATGTAAGAGTAAATACTATTTCTCAGTCTCCAACACCAACTACAGCTGGACAAGGTGTTAAAGGATTTGATGGTTTTATAGCTTATGCAGATAAAATGAGTCCTTTAGGAAACGCTACTGCTTTAGATTGTGCAAACTATACTATTTCTATGTTTAGTGATTTAACAAAGCGCGTAACGCTTCAAAATCTTTATAACGATGGAGGATTTAGCAATATGGGCGTAAGTGACCAAGTTATGGATGCTTTTGTTGAGTCTCAAGAGAATAAATAAGAATTTATTTTTATACTTAAGAAAAAACCGAAGTGAAAGCTTCGGTTTTTTTGTTAATATCAATTTTGAACGGTCTAGTGTATGAGCAGTAGCGGATTCTTAGCAACTACTTTTCAGATAGCAATATACTTTATTTAAACGAAAAAACGGTTCGAGTTATCACTCAAACCGCTATTGCTTATACACATTATTAGGCACTGCCTTTTATGAATCTTTAGCCATTTTTCTGTCATTTCTTCTAGAGAACTTAGCATAAAGGCTTGAAATTGTTCTTCAGTCATTTGTGGATTTTTCATAAACTCATCGTAATTTGACCACCAAACAAGTATGCATTTTCCATAGCCAAGGTCAACTACTTGCATAAAGTTAGTCATTCCTTTTACTGGTGCTCCCTCAAGTAAGGCATATGAAAAGCTACGTGATGATTCATCATAAGCAACAATTTTTTCTTTGAAGTATCCTTTCCCATCTGGTGTGTGACAAATTCTTTCTCCTCCAACTCCCATATTGCCATTCCAATCAACCTTTGCAATTGCAGAGGAATACTTATGTACTTGGTCTAGTTTCCTAACTGTCTTCCACAGTTCATCTGCAGACTTATTTACTACCTTGCTAAATTGAACTTTTGGCTCAGCCATAGTTTGGGCAGATGCCAAATTTGCACTTAATAAAAGGACTAACGTGCTTAATAATAGATTTTTAATTTTCATTGTTTGTAATTTTTAATTGTTAATGATTTTTATAATTTACCTTTTGATACTGTATTAATTGATGTGTTACAGAATTAGGCTACTTTCTTTTTGTTTTTTGCCAATTCTTTTTGTTTGTATACGCTTGGGCTACCAGTTTCAACGTATATTTTTAGGTCTTCAATAACGCCTGCTACCGTTTTATTAAGTTGCATTTTCATCATTGGCCCCATAATAGCACCTTTAAAGCCTTTGGTTTCCATTTTCAGGTGCATACTTACGAGCGTATTGTTTCCCTTTCTTTCCAAAGACCAAGTATTAATAGCGGAAGTGATAAAACCGGGAAAGCCTTTGACGACCTCATAAGTCAATACATAATTTTTTGAGTCGAATTTTTTGACGTCTTCCTGAATTGTTCCAAATCCAGGTACTTCACAAGTTCGATTGCTACATTCTAATCCATCAAATTTTGGTTTTCCAAAACCTTTTGAATGTGTTAAACCTCTTGCCCATATATAGGCAGTTGTAAATTGATTTCCCAACACTTCCCATACCTCTTGGATAGGACGATTGATTATGGTTTCTTTTTTTATCTCCATTTTGTATAAATTTTTAATTCACCCTTTTGATACAGAAAACTCTCTAGTGTTACAAAACAGAAAACAAAAAGCCCGTAATTTTCATAATCACGGGCTTGTTTATAAGTATTGGTAATACTAGTTTAGCTCAAAAAAATCTAGTAATTCATTACTCCCAATAATTTCCTCAACAATGGTTTCTTTAGAAAAATCATCCTTCGCTGGAATATCTCGAAGTAACTCTAAATGCTTTTTATCTACAATATCAGCAACCAATTCACTGTTTTGAAAAGCATAGTCCGCTACTTTGGTTTTGTAACCTACATTGAAAAATTGTTGGTCTTCAGTGAGATGACCATTTTTGTGCATAGTTTTTGCCTTTTTGCCACATCTGCAAGGATTTTTAGGGTTCATCAGTCCACATTTTTGTTGCATAAAGTTGATTAACTCCTTTCTTGCTCTATGAAGCTTTACTCTATAATTACCTTTTGTCATTCCGAATATTTCAGAGCCTAAATTGTGGTCGACTCCGAACGTTTCTCCTACAATAAATAAAAGCCTTTGCTCCCTAGTAAGACACATTATCATACCTGATAGACAACGATATCTAAGCTCCTTTGCCAATTCCTCGTATTCCTTTTCTTCACTTTCGTCTAAGGTTGCATTTTCAATAGAGTCAAGTCGTTTTCCTTGATTTTCAAAATCCGTGAATTGTTTGTCTCCTTTTCGTCTTTTGGATAACAAAAATTCGTTAAATACAATGCGATACAGCCAAGTTCGAAACTGGCTCTCGAATTTAAATTGTGATAGTTTGGTAATTACCTTGATAAGTGCTTCCTGAGTTAAGTCTTCTGCGTCTTGTGGGTCAAAGGTGAATTTCCAAGCCACATTAAAAATATAAGGTCTGTGAATTTTTACGAGCTTATTCAATGCATCTTTGTTACCATCCAAAGAGGATTTCAATAGTTCTATATTTTTTTCCTCTGAATATTTATCTCCAAGTTGATTCATTTGATGTTTTTTCTTGTTAGATACAAGAATTGGATAGGTGTTACAAAGTTTGTTTTAAGGTTGTGCCTAACGTTTATGTATAAGAATAGTTGCGGGTTTGTATGCGAGGATTTTCCGAAGGAAAATCAGACGTTACAAACACGCAACGACCTTTGATTAAGTACTAAACCGCAATTATTTTTATACGGTGTTGTGCATAGTGTTTTTTCAGTTTTCAATTCCAATGTCATTTATTTCGTTCCGCTTTACAGTCCGTTTTATTATAAGGAATGGTATTAATATTCCAATTCCGATTGTTAATGTTGAGTATAAAAAAAATGGCTCAGTTATTAAATATTGAGGTATTAATGGATTAGTTGGTTTTCCAATAAAAGTCAATAAGTAAAGTCCGATTGCAATTGTTATTAAAACACAAAGTACGATATATAAAATATCCTTTATTAATTCCGCTGTTTTAAATTCATTCCGCTTCGAATTAAATAACATTCCGAAAATAGGAATCGAAGAAATGGCTAAATAGTCAAGATTATTAAAGGAAAGTCCGAAAAAATATCCAGTAATTTTTTGTAGAGAATCATTAAATCCAAAAGGATTAATTATTCCAAGAAAAAATAACAAAAAAATCAAAGCAGAAATTCCGCAAATCACATATTTTATATTATTCGGTATTTTATTCAATTCAGTTCGGTTTTTGAGGGTCGGCTTACATTATGCACAACGTTTAGTATAAGAAACGTAGGGCAGTTAAAAAGCACTTTCGTTTCGATTTATTACTTAGCTAAATATAAATATTTTGCTTTTATCTTTTATTTTATAAACGCCAAATTTTATATTTAGCGGACTTTGTTAATAATTACGGACCTTTCGGTTTAGCACAAATACCCTATGTTTTTTATACATTGTTGTAGGTAGTTTTTTTATTCCACCATACATATCCAATCAGTCCAATTCCAACAAATGTCATTGCAACAATTCCGAATTTCAGTCCTAACATTGGATTGTCATAAAATCTATCGTTAAACAATCCAAAAATCACAGAAAATAATCTTGTCGGTATAAATGCTAGGCTTATCAGTATTGCTAAATATTTAGGGTTTGAATATTTTGTCAATATCGAATGAATTATTGGTGCAATAAGAATTTCCGAAATTCCAAGAAAAAGTAGGGAAACCAAATAAATAACTGTTTGTTTGTCGGTTGGAATCTCTGGAATTAAAAACAATATTCCAAATGATATTACTCCAAAAATGAAACCAAGCATTAATTTAAAAAATTGAGAGCTATAAAAATATGTCCATAATATAATTGCGGTTATACTAATTGGTAAAATAAAAATAGCATTGACAGATTGCCATAAATGTTTTGGAATACCTAAAGTTGATATTTCGCTGAATTGCAATTGTAAATCAAAAATTCGAATGTTTGATATTTCGTAAATGCTCCAAAATAGTCCAACAACAAGAAATGCAATTAAAATATTTAATACTCTTTTGCTGATCGAAAATTTACTTTTGTCAATTTCTTTTAATGTTTTTTCTTTTGAAATAATTATAGGAACTATTGACAATAACATTAGTATTCCAGATATAACAAATCCAATATTGTAGCCATATGTTTCTCCTAAATATCCAATTAGTAAAATTCCGAGAAATGAACCTAAATTTATTGCAAGATAAAATATCGTAAATCCTGAATCTAGCAGTTTGGTTTTGTTTAAATATAATTTCCCGAAATTTGAAATGATATTAGGCGTAAAAAATCCGCTACCTAAAACAACAAGAAACAGCCCTAAATAAAGTCCAGTTGTCGAAGGTATACACAAACTAAAAGCTCCGATTGCTTGAATAATTCCACCAATAATTACGGATTTTCTATTTCCAATAAGTAAGTCTCCAAGTACAGCTCCAATGATTCGACTAAATACTAATAAACCCGTAACCCAACCATAAATAATTAACGCTTCACTTCTTTCCATTTTCATTGTTTCTCCAACCATATAAAGAACAATAAGAGCTCGAAGACCATAATAAGATGCTCTTTCAAGCATTCTTGATAAACTGTAGTAAAATGTTTCTTTTGTGTGTTTCTGATTTTGAATTTTTTCCATTCAGTTTATTGGGTTGGTAAATTACCTACAACGTGTTATATAACAACTTTTATCACCGATAT
>NZ_JBELDZ010000008.1:0-9180 GCF_042094015.1 Aurantibacter sp.
GACTTAAAATCCAATGTCCATTAGGACGTACGGGTTCAAGTCCCGTCTTCAGTACTAGACCTCTTGTTAATCATTTGATTTTCAAGAGGTTTTTTTGTTTTGTTATATGTTTGAGAAGTTATTAATCATAAAAAAAACCAGAGTTAATACTCTGGTTTTTTATTTATGTAAAAAAGTTTTAGACTTATTCAGCCATTACGCTTTTCTCTTTTTTATTAAGAACGCTTGTTTTACTTGGGTCTAAAACCTCTCCTTTTATTTTTAAAGACACGGTAGGTGTTTCTGCATTAGAGACAACAGTAATTGTTTTTCTAATAGGCATAACTCTATTTGTATCATATTTAACTTGAATTTCTCCAGTTTTTCCAGGCATAATAGGGTCCTTGGGTTTCTTAGGTACTGTGCAGCCACAACTAGAACTAACTTTTGTAATTACTAAAGGTGCATCACCTGTATTTGTAAACTCAAAAGTTCTAACTCCATTAGCGCCTTTGTCAATAGTTCCGTAGTCTATAGTCGTTTCTTTAAATTCAATTTTAGCTATTTTATCTTGTGCGTTAACAGATAGACTTATTAAGCCAATAAATAGAAATGTAAATAAATGTTTCATCGTTTTTAATTATTTAATTGATTGTAAATTTAGTTTAATTTTAATATCGCACAAAATATTTAAACCTAAATTAACCATTATGAGGTAATAAGTGGCTCATATATTTCGCATAAAAAATAATATAATTACTTTTGTAGTATTATATTCAAAAACTATTCCAAAGTATGCAAATGCCAGATAAATACCAAGCACAAAATATAGAAAATAAGTGGTACGATTACTGGATGAAACATAATTATTTTCATTCTATACCAGACGATCGCGAACCTTATACTATAGTGATTCCTCCACCAAACGTAACAGGAGTATTGCACATGGGGCATATGTTGAATAATACTATTCAAGATGTTTTAATTCGTCGTGCACGATTATTAGGTAAAAATGCTTGTTGGGTTCCAGGAACAGATCATGCATCTATTGCTACTGAAGCAAAAGTTGTAGCGCGTTTAAAGGAGCAAGGGATAGATAAGAATGATTTATCTAGAGATGAGTTTTTAAAACATGCTTGGGAATGGACAGATGAATATGGTGGTGTAATTTTGGAGCAATTAAAAAAACTTGGATGTTCTTGCGACTGGGATAGAACTAAGTTTACAATGGACGATGATATGTCTGAAGCTGTAATTAAAGTTTTTGTTGATTTGTATAACAAAGGACTTATTTATCGTGGTTTTAGAATGGTAAATTGGGATCCAGAAGCAAAAACAACGTTATCTGATGAAGAGGTAATACATGTTGAAAAGCAAGGATTGTTATATTATATAAATTATAAAATTGATGGAACCGAAGATGTTTTAACAATTGCTACTACAAGACCAGAAACTATTTTTGGAGACACAGCAATTTGTATAAACCCAAACGATGAACGCTTTACACACCTTAAAGGTAAAAAAGCGATTGTGCCTATTTCTGGGCGCATAATTCCAATTATAGAAGACGAGTATGTGGACTTAGAATTCGGTACTGGTTGTTTAAAGGTTACACCAGCTCATGATGAAAATGATAAAGTTTTAGGCGAAAAGCATAATTTAGAAGTTATAGATATTTTTAATGAAGACGCTACTCTAAATAGTTTTGGTCTGCATTACGAAGGTCAAGATCGTTTTGTAGTTCGTAAAGCGGTTTCTAAAGAGCTTGAAGAAACAGGTGTTTTAGTAAAAACTGAAAGTCATATTAATAAAGTAGGAACTTCAGAACGTACTAAAGCAGTTATAGAACCAAGGTTAAGTGATCAATGGTTTCTTAAAATGGAAGAGTTAGCAAAGCCGGCAATAGAAGCTGTTTTGGGTGAAAATTCTGAGATTAATTTAGTGCCAAAAAAATTCGAAAACACTTATAGACATTGGATGGAGAATATTCGTGATTGGAATATTTCTCGTCAACTTTTATGGGGTCAACAAATTCCTGCTTTTTATTATGGAGAAGGAAAAGACGATTTTGTAGTAGCAGAAACTATTGAATTTGCCTTGAAATTAGCTCAAGAAAAATCAAATAATTCTAATCTTAAATCTTCTGATTTAAGACAAGAAACAGATGCTTTAGATACGTGGTTTAGTTCTTGGTTATGGCCAATGAGTGTTTTTGATGGTATTAGAAATCCAGAAAACGAAGAAATCAAATACTATTATCCAACAAACGATTTAGTAACCGGTCCAGATATTTTGTTTTTCTGGGTTGCACGTATGATTGTTGCTGGATACGAATATAAAGATGCAAAACCATTTGAGAATGTTTACTTAACCGGATTAGTTCGTGATAAACAACGTCGTAAAATGAGTAAATCTTTAGGGAATTCTCCAGATGCTTTAAAATTAATTGAAGAATATAGTGCCGATGGTGTTCGTGTTGGATTACTTTTGAGTAGTGCTGCAGGAAATGATTTAATGTTTGACGAATCTCTTTGTCAGCAAGGAAAAGGTTTTGGAAATAAAATATGGAATGCTTTCAAATTAATTAAAGGCTGGGAAGTTAAAGTCGATTTAGAGCAGCCAGAATCTAGTAAAATATCATTAGAATGGTATAGTGCTAAATTTCAAGAGACATTAGTTGATATTGAAGATCACTTTAGTAAATATAGACTGAGCGATGCTTTAATGTGTACTTATAAGCTAATTTGGGATGATTTTTGTTCGTGGTTATTAGAAATGATAAAACCAGCATATCAACAACCAATAGATGCTAAAACATTCAAAGCTGTTATTAATATTTTAGAAGATAACTTAAAAGTATTACATCCGTTTATGCCATTTTTATCTGAAGAGATTTGGCAATTAATTTCGGAAAGAACACCAGATGAAGCTTTAATAGTTTCTAAATGGCCAGAAAAAATTGGTAGTTGGAGTGATAATTTTGGTCTTTTAGCCTCTTTTGAAAATGCAAAAAATGTAATTTCAGGAATTCGTACTATTAGAAAACAAAAGAACATTGCGTTTAAAGATGTTATTAGTTTTTCGGTAATTGATAATCAAGGTGGTTCAAGACTTTTTGATGAGGTTATTTCTAAATTAGGAAACTTAGAAGCTATAAACTATGTATCAGAACCTGTAGAAGGAGCATTAACTTTTAGGGTGAAATCTAACGAATATTTTATTCCAATGGAAGGAAGTATAGATGTTGAAGCTGAAATTGTTAAATTAACTGAAGAATTAAAATACACAGAAGGTTTTCTTAAGTCTGTTCAAAAAAAATTATCTAACGAACGTTTTGTAAATGGTGCTCCAGAACAAGTTATTGCTAACGAGCGTAAAAAAGAAGCAGATGCTTTGGCAAAAATAGAGACGTTAAGATCAAGTTTGGGGAGTTTGAAATAACTATAATTTATTGAAATGAAAAAATGCCAAAGGAAATTAACCCTTGGCATTTTTTATTTATTAGTTTTCACCTTTTATTCAGGTAAAGTAGTACTAATTGCTCTTTGTGCACCATCTCCTGAAGCTTCTTCTTCATTACTGCTGCAGTCACCTATTGAATCTCCATGCGCTAAATGTGCGTCTAAAGCATTAATACTAACTTCAATAGCATGTGCATTGTCTGGGTTTCCAGGCGGAATGTGACAGATAATCACTTTTTCATCAGTATCCTCTAAAGCTAATAAGTTTCCATTGTTTTCATTATTAATGTTTAATACTGCTACTAAACAAAAAATGGTTCCGATAATTAAAAGTGCTTTTTTCATAATAACTGGTTTTTAAGTTCATAGTAAATATATATATTAATTGTTAATTAGTTATTGATAATCTATTTTTTTTGTTAAAAATATATTAATAATCTGCAAAATACGTTTTACGAATGATTTTATTTAATTAAATGATTGATTTCAAAAGTTGTAACTTGCATATAAAGGTTGAAATTGACTTATAAAATTGTATAAATGACTAAAAAAACAAAGTACTCTATCTTAACTGCTGTTTTGTTAATTCTAGTTTATAGTATTAATTTTTATCAGGATAAGAAAATTCAAAATGAAGCAGTTTTAGGTGGAGCATTACCAAAAGAAGCCACAAAAACCTTTTTTCTACCTACAAGTACTACGGGGCAAATTGTACACCATAGCGGATATTCTCTAAGTTATAGTGAAATTCACGAACAAGCAGAATGGGTTGCTTACGAACTTAAAAAAGAACATTTATCTAAGAATGATTTTAAACGTCCATATTTTGAAATTGATAAAGCAGTTAAAACTGAGGCTGCAAGTTGGCGTAATTATAAAAAATCAGGTTATGATAAAGGTCATTTATGTCCTGCAGGAGATAAACGTTATACAAAAGAAGCGCACGATGAAACTTTTCTAACGTCTAATATCTCGCCTCAAGAGCATAAATTCAATGCTGGTTTGTGGAATAGAATAGAACAAAAAACACGTTATTGGGCAAGCAGATATAATGGTGTTTTTGTGGTTACTGGTGGTGTTTTAAAAGGTAATATGAAAACTATTGGAGATGAAGATGTAGCAGTTCCAAATCAGTTTTATAAAATAATTTTAGATTATAATTACGGAAGCCCAAAAATGATTGCGTTTTTAACGCCACATCAAGATTCTAAACAACCTTTATATAATTATGTAGTTTCTGTTGATAGAGTAGAGGCTTTAACAGGAATAGATTTCTTTCCTGAATTAGATGATGCAATAGAAACTAAAATTGAAGCTTCGGATAGTTATAAGAATTGGCGATTTTAAAACAATTTGTTCAAAACACCTTTCCATCTTAAATCACGAATAAATTTACCTTGTGCTTTGGTAACTAAGCGTTCTGGTTTACTAAATATAGCCTTTACGTATCCAATGATATAATTTATAAAATAAGGTAAGCTTCGTTTTTTTAAGCTCATTTTAAGCGCAGATAAAACTGTTAATACAAATCCGTAGCGCATTTTGTACATAGCTTCACCTTGTAAATGTTTTGCACCTTTATTGTAGCTTGCACCTGTAGGTTTTAAATGTTTTACACGTAATGCATCAACGGTAAGAATTTCGAAACCAAAGTATTTAGCCAACAATTCATCTATAGTATCCCAACCCATAGAGGTTTTTAATTGTCCAATGGTTTCAAAACAGGTTTTAGTATAGGCTTTTAAAGCGCCACGAATATGGTCTTTTCCGGTTAAGTTTTCTAATTGCCATATGCCATTTACTTTAATGTCACAAAAACCTGCTACCATTCCAAGTTTAGGATTAGCTTTAAATTTATTGGCTAAAATTTCTAAGTAATTGTCAGGAAAAATTAAATCAGCATCAAATTTACAAATCACATCATAATCTTTGTTTAGAAGAAGAAAGCCTTTGTAAAAAGCATTTATAATTTTTGTTCCGGGTAAATGTTGGTTGGTTGATTTGTTTTCAACTAAAGTAATCCAATCATATTCATCTGCAAACTTTGAAACTATTTTAGAAGTTTGGTCTGAAGAGTTATCGTTAACTACAATAACTTGTTTTGGTAAAAGCGTTTGGTTAACTAAAGACTCAAGTGTTAAACCAATAACATCAGCTTCATTATGTGCAGGTATAATAATTGAAAATTTCACAATGTAAATCTCACTATAATATTATTGAAATCCAATTTATTTAGTACTGATTATATTGTGTCAAAAGATAAATTGGTTTATCAAATTTAAATTCTTTCAGCATAAACTAAATAATAACGAGGCGTAAACCAGCGCAAAATTGGTCTAAAACCTATTTTTTTTGTAGGATGCGTAAATTTTTGTCTATCTATTACTTTCCAGCCAGCTTTTTCTAAAAGCCAATCAAATTGCCAATCTTCAAATTCATGATAATGTCTATCCCATTTATCAGTTTTACTTTGGTAAGCATTACTAAACCATAATTTTAGTGGAACACTAGCCACTAACTTATTTCCTTTAATTGCGCTTAAACTATTTAATGGATTTAACAAATGTTCGCAAATTTCGAAAGCAGTTGTAACTTCTGCATTAGAATTTAGAATTGTTGTTGTGTCTAAATCAAGATCCTCGCCTTTGGTGTTTTCAACGTTGTAGCCACGAGAAATCATTAATTTAGAAAATGGGTTTTCTACACCTAAGTCTAAAATAGTTTCGGAAGTTGAAATGTGTTTTTGAAGAAATTCAAAAGTAAGTTTAAAGCGTTTATGTGGAAATGTATTTTCGTACATTAATCTAACTTGTTAAATGAGGTTTTAATTCCTTTAATTAGAGCAGCACTAAATCCTTTGTTTTCCATTTCGTTTAAACCTGCAATTGTACAACCTTTTGGAGTAGTTACTTTATCTATTTCGGCTTCTGGATGGTTTTGGTTTTTTATAAGCAATTCACTAGCGCCTTTTACAGTTTGTGTTGCAATTAGATTTGCTGTTTTTGCATCAAACCCAATTTCTATTCCACCTTGCATCATAGCTCTAATAAACCTTAAAGCGTAGGCAATACCACAAGCTCCTAGAACTGTTGCAGCATCCATTAATTCGTCGCTAATAAAAGTTGTTTTTCCTAGCGTGTCAAAAATTGAAGTAACAATTTTTGTCGCTTCTGAAGAGCTAGATTCTGTGTGAGAAATACAAGTCATAGACTCCAGTACTTCAGTTGCCGTATTTGGCATAGCTCTAAAGATGTTAGTCACATTGTTATTTAAATGATCTTTAATATTTTCTAGACTATAGCCGCTAACTACAGATATAAATATAGTTTCTGAATCTAGGAAAGGATTGATTTCTTTAATAATTTTATCAACACTATGAGGTTTTACAGCTATTATAATGACTTCAGCTTCTTTAACAGCATCAGGATTGTTAGATAAAACAGTTACGTTTCTAGCTTTAAAATCGTTAAGTAGTTCAATTTTATTTCTTGTAATGGTTATTGAGCTAGGCTTGTAGTTGTTGTTTAATAAGCCATTTGCTATAGATTGTCCAAGATTTCCTCCTCCAATAATAGTAATTTTTTTCTCCATGACAATTGTTAAACTTTATAAACTAATGCGTTAATATGCATTCCTGCACCAACACTAGCAAACATAATAACATCTCCTTTGTTAATTTCTTGACCTTCTAATTTATGTTGAAGAATTAAGTCGTACAAAGTAGGGATAGTTGCTACAGAACTATTTCCAAGTTTGTGAATACTCATAGGCATTACGCCTTCGGGAACTTGTTTTTTGTAAAGTCTATAAAAACGTTTTGCAATAGCTTCATCCATTTTTTCATTAGCTTGATGAATGACTATTTTTTTTAAATTTTCTATACTTTCTCCAGATTTATCTAAACATGCTTTCATAGCATTAGGAACTTCAGTTAGAGCAAATTCGTAGATTTTTCTACCATTCATTTTAATATACCTTGTGTCTTCTTCTAGATCTTTGTTGAATGATTTCCCAAAGTTTAAATAATGTGCTTCATTATAAGTGAAACTTGCTGTTTCGTGTGCTAAAACACCATCATTTTCAGACTTGCTATATTCAATTATTGTTGCTCCAGCACCATCAGAAAATATCATAGAATCTCTGTCGTGTTTGTCTACAACGCGAGACAACATTTCTGAACCTATTACTAAACATTTTTTTGCTATTCCAGCTTTAATAAAAGCATTAGCTTGAATAACACCTTCTAGCCAACCTGGGCAACCAAAGATTAAATCGTAAGCAACACACTTTGGGCTCTTAATTTGTAGTTTATGCTTTACTCTAGCTGCAATACATGGCACCATATCACTTTGTATAGTATCGTGTTTTACGTCACCAAAATTATGCGCTAAAATAATGTAATCTATTTCTTCTTTGTTAATTCCGGCATTTTCTATAGCTTTTTCAGCTGCAAAAAATGACATGTCAGAAGTGGTTATTTCTGGTTTAGCATATCTACGTTCTTGTATACCTGTTATTTCTTCAAATTTCTCGACAATAACAGTATTTGCATTATCAATAGTAGAACCATCTGCATTTAAAAAATGATGGCTTAGAAAGGCATCATTTTTTTCTATTTCTTTAGGAATATAACTTCCAACTCCTGTGATTTTTATTGACATATTTTGCTATAAATGCTATTATAATACTAAATTAAGTATAAAATCGATTCGACGTTCGGTTTTGCTAAATAAATGCAATAAATTATGAATTCAGCAAAATTGGGTCTGTTTTTTTACGAATTAAAAAAAGCACTCAGATATTGAGCGCTTTTTTTGATTTGTAATTCTAAAGACTATGCATCCATATAAGATTCAATAGGAGCACAAGTACAAATTAAATTTCTATCTCCATAAGCATCATCTACACGACGAACTGTTGGCCAAAACTTGTTATCATTTACATAATCAAGTGGGAAAGCAGCAGTTTTACGAGAATATGGTAAATTCCATTCATCGTTTGTTACCATTGCTTGTGTGTGTGGTGCGTTTTTTAATGGATTATTACTATCTTCTTTATCTGCAGTTTCTATTTCTTTACGGATAGAAATCATTGCATCACAAAAACGATCCATTTCTTGTTTGCTTTCACTTTCTGTTGGTTCTATCATCATAGTTCCTGCTACTGGAAAAGAAACTGTAGGTGCGTGAAAACCATAATCCATTAAGCGTTTTGCAATATCTACAACTTCAATACCATTAGATTTAAAATCGCGGCAATCAATAATCATTTCGTGTGCAGCTCTTCCCATTTCGCCAGAAAACAAAGTGTCGAAAGAACCTTCTAAACGCGCTTTAATGTAATTAGCATTTAAAATTGCAATTTCAGTTGATTTTTTTAGTCCTGATGCACCTAACATTTTTATATAACCGTAAGATATTAAACATGCTAAAGCAGATCCAAAAGGAGCAGCAGATATAGCTGTTATAGCTTTGTCACCACCAGTTGTAATTATTGGGTTTGTTGGTAGAAATGGTACTAATTGTTTAGCAACACAGATTGGTCCTACTCCAGGTCCGCCACCACCATGAGGAATTGCAAATGTTTTGTGTAAATTTAAGTGACAAACATCTGCGCCAATATTTCCAGGATTTGTTAATCCTACTTGCGCATTCATATTTGCACCATCCATATAAACTTGCCCACCATTATCATGAATAATTTTTGTAATCTCACAAATAGCAGATTCAAAAACACCATG
>NZ_JBELDZ010000008.1:9280-51058 GCF_042094015.1 Aurantibacter sp.
TATTCTCCTTGTGCGCCAGAATTTGGTTGTAAAGAAGTTCCTGCAAAACCTGTAATTTTGGTAAGTTGATCCTCTAACTTATGCAACATAGTTAAATAACCTTGTGCTTGATTTTGAGGAGCAAATGGGTGAATATTTCCCCAGTTAGGAGAACTTAAAGGTAGCATTTCTGATGCTGCATTTAATTTCATTGTGCAAGAACCTAAAGAAATCATAGAATGATTTAATGCTAAATCTTTACGTTCTAATGTTTTTATGTAACGCATCAATTCAGTTTCAGAATGATGTAAGTTAAAAACATCTAAAGCTAAAAATTCTGAAGTACGTTTTAAATCTTCCTGAATATTATCTGTTGCTTCAATTGAGGAAATAGTAAATATTTCTTTGTTTGCCGCTTCAGCAAAAATGGCAATCATTTGATTTATATCTGAAATAGAAGTTGTTTCGTTTATAGAAACGGTTACTGTGTTTTCATTTGGATAAAAGAAATTTACTTCGTTTTTCTCTGCAATAGATTTAACAGTTGATGCATTAGCTTCAACCTGAATAGTATCGAAGAAAGATGTATTTTTTTGTGTAAATCCTAATTTAGATAAACTATTTGCTAGTGTTACTGCACTATTATGAACTTGGTTTGCAATATATTCTAAACCTTTTGGACCATGGTAAACAGCATACATTCCAGCCATAACAGCTAATAATACTTGTGCTGTACAAATGTTAGAGGTTGCTTTATCACGTTTAATATGTTGCTCACGAGTTTGTAACGCCATACGTAAAGCGCGATTTCCATTTTTGTCTTTGGTAACACCAATAATACGACCTGGAATATCACGTTTGTACGCTTCTTTAGTAGCAAAGTATGCTGCGTGTGGTCCACCATAACCCATTGGTATTCCAAAACGTTGTGTTGTTCCAACAACTACAGATGCACCAAATTTACCTGGAGCTTCTAATTTTACTAAACTTAAAATATCTGCTGCAACTGCAACTTTAATATCTGCTGCTGTAGCTTTTTCTATAAATGATTTGATGTCGGTTATTTGTCCATTTTTTCCTGGGTACTGTAAAATTGCACCAAAAAACTCTGATGAGAAATCAAAATCCGCTTCATTTCCAATGACTAATTCTATACCAATTGGCGTAGAACGTGTTTGTAATAAAGATAGTGTTTGGGGTAGTATAGCTTCAGAAACAAAGAATTTATTAATACCTGCTTTTTTCTGAGCCCTTTCTCTAACAGAAAATAAAAGACTCATAGCTTCTGCAGCTGCAGTACTTTCATCTAAAAGAGATGCATTTGCTAATTCCATTCCGGTTAAATCCGTTACCATTGTCTGGAAGTTTAATAAAGCTTCTAAACGTCCTTGAGCAATTTCTGCTTGGTAAGGCGTATAAGCTGTATACCAACCTGGGTTTTCTAAAATGTTACGTTGAATAACTGCGGGTAAAATAGAAGGATTATATCCTAGACCAATATAGGTTTTGTATGTTTTATTTAGTTTTGATAACTCATTAATGTGAGTTGAATATTCGAATTCGCTTAATGGCGCTTCTAAATCCAATTCCTTTTGAAGTTTAATGTTGTCTGGAATAGTTTCAAAAATTAATTGATTTAAAGTGTCAACACCAATAGTTTTTAACATCGCATTTTGGTCTGCTTGTCTAGGACCAATATGTCTGATTGAAAAA
This sequence comes from Aurantibacter sp., assembly GCF_042094015.1. NCBI lineage: Bacteria > Pseudomonadati > Bacteroidota > Flavobacteriia > Flavobacteriales > Flavobacteriaceae > Aurantibacter > Aurantibacter sp. The sequence continues at coordinate 10,973 of NZ_JBELDZ010000008.1, forward strand.
TCGTTTGTATTCATCTTGAAAATGAGTTAAATTTTTTGCAAAAATAATGAAAACAAATAGTTAATTTTAAGTTACGACTTAAAGTTTTTAAACAAATGATTACTTTATTAACAAGTTGTGTACTTTTGTTTAATGGTTTGGTTAAAAAGAATCTTTAATTTTTATTTAGAAGCAAGTATTCACGTTGCATTGTCTGTTTATGCTTTAACTTTTATAACCTTAACATTATTTGATTTATCCTACGACGAAAACAGTCTATATATTGCTTTTTACGGGACGATTTTAGGTTATAATTTTGTGAAATTTTATCCTGTGTTAAAAAGACAACGTTTTAAATTCAATTTAAAACTTAAATTGGTGCTTTTTGTGTCTTTTTTTTCGGGATTGTTGTTAATTAATTATGCTCTGAAAATACAAATCAAACTAGTGTTGTTTTTAATTATTTTTGGACTTATTACTTTACTATATGTGTTTCCTTTTAAATCTGAAAAGACGTTAAGAACTTTCCCTAGAATTAAAATTTTTGTAATTGCTATAGTGTGGAGTAGTGTTGCTTTGTTTTTGCCTATAATACAAAATAATGTAATTGTAGATTTAGATGTATGGTTAACGTTTATTCAGTATTTTTTATTGGTAATAATTTTAATGTTGCCTTTTGAAATAAGAGATTTGAAATATGATTTACCAGACCTAAAAACATTGCCTCAGGTTATAGGAATAAAGAACACAAAGTTTTTTGGAACTGTTCTTTTAGTTATTTTCTTTTTGATTGAGTTTTTTAAAGACGAAACAGCTGTTTCTAATCAAATAGCTTTGTTTGTTGTTGGATTAATACTGTTTGTTTTGTTGAGGTGTTCGTCAGAAAAACAAGGGAAATATTATAGTAGTTTTTTTGTAGAAGCGATACCGGTAATTTGGTTAATTCTGTTACTGGTTTTTTAACTGATTTTCTATTTGTTTTTGTAGCGTATTTTTTATGCCTTGTTCCATTGTAATAGGCTTTTCTCTTTTTAATATAGCTGTTAGTTTAGCATTTCTACTACTATATTTTCTGCATGCTTTACAATATAATAAATGTAAATTAAGCTTTATCATTTCTGAAAAAGAAGATTCTTTGTACTGACTTTTATCGCAAACGTGATTAGCTTCTTCGCAAGGGAGAAATAATTTTTTCATAATTAAAACCAATTTTTTTCTAAGCAACCAGCCATAGCTGTTCTAGCTCTGTGGATAATAACCCATAGATTAGACGATGTAATTCCTAATTCATTACAAATGGTTTCTGTATCGTAATTTAAAATGGTTTTCATTTCAAAAATAGAAGCTTGTTTTGCAGGTAGTTTTCCTAAACAATTCTGGATAGCATTTCCTAGTTCTGCGTTTTCCATGGCAGATTCTGCATTGCCATCAAAAGGGTCAGAAACTCGTTCTTCAAGCCAATCACCTTCAGAATCTTCGGAATTACTAAAATTAACTCTAATTTCAGCTTTACCTTTATTAGAATTTATTTTTCGGTAATGGTCTATAATTTTTCGTTTTAAAATAGAAATAAGCCACGTGCGTTCGCTTGCTTCTCCTTTAAAATTTTTCATAGATTTTAATCCAGCCATAAAGGTTTCCGAAATTAAATCTTGAGCAATTTCATGGTTATTTACACGAGTAATTGTGTAATTATAAAGATAATCACTGTAAAGCTTTACCCAACTATTAGGATTGATTTCGTGGTTTGGCATTAATAGTTTTCTTTTTTCAAGAGTAAATGTAAGTAATTATTAATTATAAAAAGAATAGCTGTATTTAGAATATTAATTTTTTAAGTTAGGATTACTTTAATAGAAAAGTAAATCGTATTTCCAGGAATTTATTTTTCACAAGTAGATATAGATTCGTAAATGATTGTTATTATATTACAATTTCCTTTTTCGCATGAATTATTTCAAAAAAATCAAAATATCTTTTATGTTCTATAATATTTAGATTTTCATTAATCATATTAGTTTTTAAAGGAGTCATACTTATGTGGTTGTTTAAATAAGGAAATAGAAGTTTAAATTTATTTCCAAACAATTTAGGTAATAAGATGTCTAAATAAAATTTAATGAATTTGTAATTGAATCGGTTTCTTGGTTTTACCATTTCCAAAAAGAGGATTTCTCCGTTAGGCTTTATAAGTCTATTTAGTTTTTGTGAAAATTCTTTTAAGTTATTATTGTTAATAGTCTTTATTCCAAACGAACAAACTATAATGTCAAAAGATTTAGGTTTGCAATTTGTATTAAAAAAGTCATCCTCTATTTGTAATAAGTTTGTATTATTTTGTTTAAGTTTTGCAGCAATATTCATTTTATAAGAAAAATCTATTGTTGTAACTTTTGTGCTCTTATTATTTATATATTTTAGATTTTCACCTCTACCACTCATTAAATCTAAAACACTTTTTCCGTTAAAGTTGTTAATTTTATTAATCAACTTTCTTCTCATATAATTAGTTAAATAAAAAGAAGCAAATTCATTAACTGAATAAGACATACTTAAAGAATTAAAATAATCTATTAATAGTGGCTTAGTTAATGTGTTCATTTTTGATTGATTTTAATACGTGCATTTGCATTTCATCTATTATGTAATTTGACCATAATTTCCAATACCATTTTGGAGCAATTTTGTAACTGTAAGAAGTTTTTGCGATAATTTTAGTTTTATTAAAGGCTATAGATTCTAATTTTATATTTCCATAATGTACATAGAAGTAATTATGTAGATGCTCTGCGTCAATAGATTTATAAGGAGAAAGTTCCTTCATTGGCATTGTTTGTTTTTCTGGTTTAAAAGTTACGTGATCATTATTTTTGAATTCTGTAATTTTTAAATTTATAGTGTCATTATTTGTTATGCAAAAATAACTTAGCGCTTCTTTATTGTTATTAAACTCAATAAACCTTGGATAGGAAACACCTTTTTGAAATAAAATATTAGGTTTGTTTGTGAACCCTATTTTTGTAGAAAGACTTTTCCATATATTCTCTTTTGAAGTGTTTATAATTAATTCTGAAGTGATTTCTTCTTTTATAGGATTTGTGTAACTATCAAATATATAAGTGCTTGGGTTTATTACCATCAAAATAATTAGTGCATTACGTTTTATATTTTTATCTGCGTTACCAATAAACAAACCTAGTAAGTATGATGCAGTCATCGGTAAAACCAAAAAAGGATACGCCATTAGTATGCAAATAGCTCCTTCTAATCCTATAGCTATTAGAACTCCAGATAGTAATAAAATGATTAAATTGATTTTAAAGAAACCTATTAACCCTTTTTTTATCCTAGAGTTTTTCAAGCCTTCATACTTCTTTAGATATCCAATTAAAAAAGATATGCTTCCCGGGATTGTAAAGAATAGAGTAGTGCCATAATTCCCGTCATCAATTAACACGAACCAAAAAGCGACAAGTCCAATTATAGATAAAGTAATAATTAAATAAAGATGTTTTTTTATAAATGATAGCATAATTATTTTTTTAAAGTTTCAGGAAATACTGAAACTTGTGTTTAAATTTTTTTAAGTAAATAGTTTTACTAAAGATTTAGTAATCCAGTTTTGCTTTTGATTAACTAACTTGTTAATCATTTCGTCTGCTGTTTCTGTTAATTCGTGTAAAGCTTTTGTCTGTTTAATTAATTCTTTTGCTTCTGGCGAGTTGTCTTCAATGCTAGAAACATCTTTTAATACTTTTATTACAGGTTTAATTTCACGTCTGCTTCGCTCTTTAGCAATTACTCTTGCTAATTCTTGAACGTCTTTTTCAGTAGTAAAATACTCTTTACGTTCGCCAGCAACCAATTCTTTACTAACAATTCCCCAATCTATAAGTTGACGTAAATTCATACTAGTATTACCACGAGAAATTTTTAATTCTACCATGATATCCTCCATAGATAATGGTTTCGGTGTTATAAAAAGCAACGCTTGTATTTGTGCCATAGCTTTGTTAATTCCCCATAAAGAACCTAGGCTTCCCCAAGTATTTATAAATTTATCCTTCGCTTCCTTGTATTGCATAAAGCAAATATATGAAATATTTTAAACTTTCAGTAATTATTGAAAGTTTGTTTTAAAAGAAAGACCGAAAATATATTACGGTCTTTAAAATTTGGTTTTACTTAATCAATCCAGCTCTACGCAACAACGCTTCTGGTTTAGGTTCTTGACCTCTAAAACGTTTGTAAAGTGCCATTGGGTTTTCTGTTCCACCTTGACTTAATACATTGTCTTTAAATTTTGTGGCAACGTCTTTACTAAAAATGCCTTCTTCTTTAAAATACTCAAAAGCATCTGCATCTAAAACTTCTGCCCATTTGTAACTGTAGTAACCAGAACTGTATCCACCTTGAAAAATATGTGAAAAAGCAGTACTCATACAATTTTCTTTAACTTCTGGGTAAAGGTTTGTATTTGCAAAAGCTTTAGATTCAAAATCTTTTACATTTTTAATACTTACAGTATTGTCTGATCCGTGCCAAGACATGTCTAAAAGACCAAAACTAATTTGACGTAACGTTTGCATGCCTTCATGAAAGGTTGCGCTTTCTTTTATTTTTTGAACTAATTCCATTGGAATAGTTTCTCCTGTTTCGTAATGTTTAGCAAACAATTCTAAAGCTTCTTTCTCGAAACACCAGTTTTCTAAAACCTGACTTGGTAGCTCTACAAAATCCCAAAAAACACTTGTTCCAGATAGACTCGGATATGTTGTTTCTGCTAACATTCCGTGTAATGCGTGACCAAATTCGTGAAATAAAGTAGTGACTTCGTTAAACGTTAATAAAGAAGGTTTCGTTTTTGTAGGTTTTGTGAAATTACACACAATAGAAACGTGTGGTCTTTCCTCTTCGTTGTCTTTTACAAACTGTGGTTTGTAGCTTGTCATCCAAGCGCCATTTCTTTTTCCAGCTCTTGGGAAGAAATCTGCATAGAATAAGGCTATGAATTCGCCTTTGGTATTTGTTACTTCGTAAGTTAAAACATCTTCGTGGTATTTGTCTACTACATCGATTTCGTTAAATTCTAAATTGAATAATTTGTTGGCTATAGTAAAAACACCATCAATTACGTTTTCTAATTTAAAGTAAGGTTTTAGTTTTTCGTCATCTAAACTAAATAACTTTTGTTTTAATTTTTCAGAATAATAACCAGAATCCCATTTTTGAAAATCATCTAAATCATCTAAGTCTTTAGCAAATGCCTTTAGCTCTTCAAATTCTTTAATTGCTGCAGGTTTTGCTTTATCTAATAATTCTTTTAAAAACGTTTTAACCGTTTCAGGGTTTTTAGCCATTCGTTCTTCTAAAACAAAATTAGCATGTGTATTATATCCTAATAAGTTAGCGCGTTGTTGACGTAGATTGGCAATCTTTAAAACATTCTCTTGATTATCTAAATTGTCGCCTTTAAAAGATTTACTTCCAGCAGCTAAACTCATTGTTTTACGTAATTCTCGGTTGGCACTATACGTCATAACCGGAATGTAGCTTGGGTAATCTAAAGTGAATAGCCAACCTTCTAAATTTTTGCTTTCTGCTAATTGTTTAGCCGCTTCTTTAGTGCCTTCAGGTAAACCGTTAAGTTCTGCTTCGTTTGTAATTATATGTTGAAATTTATTAGTTTCGGCTAAAAGATTTTCGCCAAACTTCAATTTTAAAGTTGCTAATTCTTTATCTATTTCTCTAAGTTTAGATTTGTCGGTTTCATTTAAATTTGCTCCATTTCTAGAGAAACCTTTATATTTTTTGTCTAATAAAGTGGTTTGTTCTGTATTTAATCCTAGGCTTTCTTTAACATCATAAACCGATTTTACACGTTTAAATAAGGTTTCATTTAGTGTAATATCATTTCCAAATTCTGTTAATAACGGCGAAACTTCTTGAGCTATTTTTTGAATATCCTCGTTAGTTTCAGCAGAATTCAAGTTAAAAAACACACTAGTAACACGATCTAATTGCTGACCAGAAAACTCTAAGGCTTCAATAGTGTTTTCAAAAGTTGGCGCATCAGGATTAGAAGTAATAGCGCTTATTTCTTTGCGAGCTTCTTCAATAAGTGTAATAATTGCAGGTTTGTAGTCTTCGTTCTTTATAGAATTAAAAGGCGCTGAATTATATGGTGTATTAAAGGGTGATGTTAGAATGCTCATAATTAAATCAAGGTGTTTTTGTCAAGTGGTATTACAGTAAATTTGCTTGGTTTTATTGTTTTATGCTTTTTGCAGCTTCTTCAACTTTCATTTTTAAACCTTCTTTATACGCTACCATTTTATCTAATACACATTTATCTGCAGATCCAATAATTTGAGCTGCTAAAATACCTGCGTTTTTTGCACCATTTAAAGCAACAGTTGCAACAGGAACGCCACCAGGCATTTGTAAAATAGACAAAATAGAATCCCAACCATCTATAGAATTGCTGCTTTTTACAGGAACTCCAATAATTGGTAAAGGAGACATAGAAGCAACCATTCCAGGTAAATGTGCAGCACCACCAGCACCAGCAATTATTACAGAAATACCACGTTTGTGAGCATTCATACTAAAATCGAATAATTTTTCTGGAGTTCTGTGAGCCGACACAATATCAACTTCAATCTCTATATCAAATCCGTTTAAAATATCTATAGCGTCTTGCATAACTGGCATATCGCTATTACTTCCCATTACTATGGCTACTTTACTCATAATTTGTTGTGTTTTTTAGTTATATAGAAATAACTTCTATACTCTGTTTTACTTCTTGTGCTATTTCTCTAGCTTTATCAATATCTGCATTTACAATGGTAACATGTCCCATTTTACGAAAAGGTCTGGTTTGTTTTTTTCCATAAATATGTGGTGTAACACCATCTAAGGACATAATATTTTCTATGTTTTTATAAACTACATTTCCTGTATGTCCTTCTTTGCCTACTAAATTCACCATAACTCCAGCAGCTTTATTGTCTGTGTTTCCTAGTGGTAAATCTAAAATAGAACGAATATGCTGTTCAAACTGGCAAGTGTAACTTGCCTCTATGGTTTGATGTCCAGAATTATGAGGTCTTGGAGCAACTTCGTTTATTAAAATTTCATCGTCTTGTGTTAAAAATAATTCAACAGCTAATAAACCAACATGATTGTAAGCTTCACTAGTTTTAATAGCTACATTTTGTGCTTTTTTTAGAATATCGTTAGAAACTCTTGCAGGACAAATTACATATTCTACTTGGTTAGCTTCTGGATGAAATTCCATTTCAACTACTGGATATGTTTTTACTTCTCCAGATGGATTTCTTGAAACAATTACAGCTAATTCATTCTTAAATGGAACTAATTCTTCTGTAATACATTCTCCTTTTGGTAAGTCTTGTAGGTCTTCAATTTTTCTAACAATTTGAACACCATTACCATCATAACCAAACTGAGCACTTTTCCATACAAAAGGAAATTCGAGAGCTTCGTTAGAGATGGCGTCTTTAACTTCGCTTAAATAAGCAAAACGAGAAAAAGGAGCAGTTGGTAAATTATTATCTACATAAAATAGTTTCTGAGTGGCTTTATTCTGAATTTTGCGTAGTGTTTTAGAACTCGGATAAACTTTTTTCCCTTCTTTTTCTAATTGCTCTAGCGCATCAAGATTTACGTTTTCAATTTCAATAGTTAAAACATCTATTTGTTTTCCAAAATTATAAACATCATCATAATTCATTAAGTCACCTTTAGTAAATAGGTTACAGGCTAATTTACTTGGCGCATCATCACTTGGATCTAAAACGTGAGTAGTTATATCAAATTTCCTTGTATTATAAAGGAGCATTTTACCTAATTGTCCACCACCAAGAATACCTAATTTAAAGTCTGAAGAAAAATAATTCATATCTAAAATTTGAAGTACAAAAATAGCTATTTCTTAGCAATTAGACTATTAAATATAGCGTATAAGTTTAGAATTTGAAATAGCAATTAACTATCTTTGAGGCCTTAAAGTAAACTGATGAAAACCATTAAATTAGACGATTTATATTTTAAACCTTTTAAGTCTGCGCAACAAATTGATGATGCAGTAACAAAAATGGCTTTGGATATAGCAGAAGATTTAGGTGATGAGGTCCCTGTTTTTATAGGGATTCTTAATGGCTCGTTTATGTTTGTTAGCGATTTTGTGAAAAAATATCCAAAACCTTGCGAGGTTACTTTTATAAAATTAGCGTCCTATGAAGGTGTTAAATCTACAGAGGACATACAACGTTTAATTGGTTTAACTCAAGATTTAAGCGGTAGAACTGTAGTGATTCTTGAGGATATAATTGATTCAGGAAATACTTTAAACGAAGTACATCGTATTTTTAAAAACGAAAATGTAAAGCAATTAATTATAGCTTCATTGTTTTTTAAACCAGAAGCTTATAAAAAAGATTTTAAAATTCACTACTCTGGCATAAATATTTCTAATGAGTTTATTGTAGGCTACGGTTTAGACTATAATGGATTAGGAAGAGATTTACCGGAAGTTTATCAAATTAAAAATACAAAACACATGACGAATTTAGTCTTATTTGGTCCTCCAGGAGCAGGTAAAGGTACGCAAGCCGAATTTTTAAAAGAAAAATACAACTTAGTACATATTTCTACAGGAGATGTATTTAGATATAACATTAAGAATGAAACTGCACTTGGAACACTAGCAAAATCTTTTATAGATAAAGGTCAGTTAGTTCCAGATGAAGTTACTATTGATATGCTTGAGGCTGAGGTTGAAAAAAATAGCGATGCTAAAGGGTTTATATTTGATGGTTTTCCAAGAACTAGTGCGCAAGCAGATGCTTTAGATAAATTAATGACTAAAAAAGATTCTCAAATTAATGCTATGATTGCATTAGAGGTAGAAGATGAAGTTTTGGTAGAACGTTTATTAGAACGCGGAAAAACAAGCGGAAGAAAAGACGATGCTAACGAAGATGTAATTCGTAACAGGATTAAAGTATACTATGCAGAAACATCAATCTTAAAAGATTTTTATTCTGAACAAGATAAATATTATGGTGTAAATGGTGTTGGTAGTATAGCAGATATTACTGAACGTATTAGCGCGGTAATTGATAAGCTATAAGTTTATCTAAAATAAAAGTGGAGACTTTAAACTTATAACAGTTAACTTTTTAACTTAATTATGACTGAAGGGAATTTTGTAGACTACGTAAAAATGTATGTTTCTTCTGGAAATGGAGGAAAAGGATCTACGCATTTGCATAGAGAAAAGTACATATCAAAAGGTGGTCCAGATGGTGGAGATGGCGGTCGTGGTGGTCATGTTATTTTAAGAGGAAACTCTAATCTTTGGACGCTTTTACCTCTAAAATTTAAGCGACATGTTCGTGCAGGTCATGGATCTCACGGAAGTAGTGGTAGAAGTACTGGTGCAGATGGAGAAGATATATATTTAGATGTACCATTAGGAACTGTAATTAGAGATACAGAAACTAATCAAATTATTCACGAAATTACAGATGTTGGCGAAGAATTTATTGCTGCTGAAGGTGGAAAAGGAGGAAGAGGAAATTGGCACTTTAAGAGTTCAACAAATCAAACGCCACGTTACGCACAACCTGGAATTCCGTTAGAAGAAAAGTATATTACTTTAGAATTAAAGTTATTAGCAGATGTTGGTTTAGTTGGATTTCCTAATGCAGGAAAATCGACTTTATTATCGGTATTAACTTCAGCAAAACCTAAAATTGCAGATTACGAGTTTACAACACTTAAACCAAATTTAGGAATTGTAGAATATCGTGATTACCAGTCTTTTGTAATGGCAGATATTCCTGGTATTATTGAAGGTGCAGCAGAAGGAAAAGGATTAGGTTATTACTTTTTGCGTCATATAGAACGTAATTCAATATTGTTATTTTTAATTCCAGCAGATGCGCCAGATATTAAAAAGCAGTACGATATTTTGTTAGATGAATTGCGCCGCTATAATCCAGAAATGTTAGACAAAGAACGTATTGTTGCTATTTCTAAATGTGATATGTTGGATGATGAGTTAGAAGCAGAATTAAAAATAGAATTAGATAACGAAATGCCAGTACCTTATTTATTCATGTCTTCAGTTGCTCAAAAAGGTCTTGTGGAACTTAAAGATATGCTTTGGGGAAAGTTAAATGACTAATTAGTATATTTGTAACGTGATACAGTTAACAACCTTATTATTTATTAGCGGCGGAGAAATTGGTGTAATTATACTTATTATAGTTATGGTTTTTGGTGCCGATAAAATTCCTGAAATAGCTCGTGGATTAGGAAAAGGTATTAAGCAAGTTAAAAATGCAACTAATGATATTAAATACGAAATCACTAAAAGTGCAGAAAAAAATGGTATAGATACTGATTTGGGCTTAGATATAAAGAATGAAATAAATAAAGTAAAAGACGATATAGAAGAGTTTTCAGGCTCGGTAAGACGAAAAATGTAAAATTTTTCTAATAATAATTTAAACCGCTTTTTTAAGCGGTTTTTTTTATAGTCTATAATTTACTTCTTCCTACTAATAGTTAATCCGTCTCTAATTGGTAAAAGAACCGTTTCAATTCTATCATCATTCTTTAATAATGTATTGTATTCTAAAACCGCTTTGGTAGAATTGTCTTTATCTTTTAAAGGTTCAACAACTTTTCCGTGCCATAATACATTATCCGAAAGTATAATGCCACCAGGATTAAGCTTTTCTATAATAAGATGAAAGTAATTAGAGTAGTTAGGTTTATCTGCATCAATAAAAACTAAGTCAAAGGTTTTATCTATTTTAGGAATAATCTCAATTGCATTTCCAATATGCTGATGTATTTGATTACCAAATTCAGATTTATTAAAATACTTACGCTGAAAATCTTCTAATTCCTCGTTAATATCTAAGGTGTGGATTTCGCCATCTTTTTGTAAACCTTCAGCTAAACAAAGTGTAGAGTAACCTGTAAATGTTCCTAATTCTAAAATGGTTTTAGGGTTTACTAATTTAGAAATCATACTTAATACTCTGCCTTGATATGGACCGGAAAGCATAATTGGTTGTAGTATTTTCTGATAGGTTTCGCGAGTTAATTGTTGCAGTAATTCTGGTTCGTTTTCAGAATGTGCAACTACATAATCGTCTAATTTTTCTGGTAGGAAATACATAAAATTACCAATATTTTATTTTTCTAGTTTCGATGTAATTAGGCTTAAAGGTGTTGCTTCTGTCAAATATATAGTCTTTTGTTGTTACTGTTTTAGTAACCCAGTTTCCTTTTTTATCAAAAGTATAAGTCCTTTTGTGTTCACGAATTAACTTTTTGTCATTGTAAATTTTTTGATAGATTGGATTGAAGAAGTCATCATAGGTTATGTCAGAATCTACATATTCAGTTGAATCTTTTGTAATTCTTGTTTTTAAGATTCTATGGATTTTCCCTTTTTTAAATTCTTTTAATGTTTTATAGGTTAGGTATGTGCCATATTTTATGACTTCAACTTCATTACCTAGACTATCGTATTTAAAAGTTTTAAAAAGGTTTTTAGTTTCATCTGTTACAGATATTACTTTATTATCATCGTTAAGCAGATAGCTGTATTTAACTGTAACTATATCACCTTTTATATCTTGAACTATTTTAATAATATTTTCATCTTTATCATAAGTTTCTATAAATCCATATGCTAATTTTTCATTCCTAAAAACTTTAGTAGTTTTATTATTTAAAATTGTATCATATTTTATTTTAGTGATTTCTTTTTCGTTAAAATCGAAATTAATGTCCGATTTTAATATTAATTTGTCATTAACATAAATATATTCAATCCTGCTTTCTAATTTCCCGTCAGAGTCGTAATTATCAAGCTTTATAAGATTCTTTTTTTTGTTATATTTTTTGAATTCAGAAACATGAGATTTACCATCAATACTAGATTTTGATGTTGTTTTTATAGATTTTATTTGAGCACTTAATTCATAAGAATTAATTACTGAAATAATAAAAACCATCATTGTAATAATGCCATTTTTTGTCATAGTAATTATCCCAAAATACGTTTATACAATTTGTCTTTGGCATCTTTATTATCTCCGCAAAGCCATTGTACCACATTATCATCCCAAATAGCATCGCGTTCTGGTTCTGTAATTATGCTGCGTTCCATTGCTAAGTCTAAAATTTTACCAGGGTAAGACGCTTGTTTTTCGCTTTCCATTTCTCCTAAAGGATAAGGATCGTCTAATCCCATTAAAACTTGTTTAGAACCTTGGTTTTTTAGTAATAATTCTAATCCACCAGTATCATGAACTAAAGTATCAAAAAAGATGTTTTTATGTCCAACCGCTTTTCTTGGATGACTTTTGCCTTCAAATAAATCTGGTCTACCATCAAAACCTTGAATACGTCTTCCTAAGTTTATTTGTGCTAATTGTCCGCCATGCGCAAAACACGTTCTCATGTTAGGATATTTATCTGCATAACCATTTAAAGTTAAAAAATGATACGCATCTGCACATTGTGCTAACATCCAAATTAAGTGAAAACGCCAAGAGGTGTTTTCTAATTTTATAAATTTCTCACCATCATAAGGATGGATTTCTACTGCTAAATTGTATTTGTTTGCCAATTCAAAAATAGGCTCGTTTTCTTCATCAAAAATACAACGCCACGTACCAATAGTATCCATATAATGGGTTGGTAAGCATAATAATTGCATACCTAATTCCTCTACACAACGTTCTATTTCCCAACAAGCACCACGTACAAAACCAGGATGAACCACAAATCCAGTTGTAAATTTAGAAGGATTTTCTCTCTGTACTTTAGCATTAAAATCATTCTGAAAACGTAAAGCTTGCTTCATTTCTTCAACACGCAAACCATTTCCGTAAAGCTGAGATAAATTTAAAACAACTGCATGGTCAATATTAAAACGCTCCATCCAAGCTAACTTCTCGTCTAAGAAAAAACTAGAATCCGTAATTGGTCTGTTCCAGTCTTTTTGAAGCATGTATTTTCGGTCTTTATCAACCCAAAAAATCCCTTTATCTTGCATAAATTGAGGGATTTCCTCAGGATAAGGTAATAAGTGCGAATGTCCGTTTATTCTTAGTTTACGTTTTGTCATGATCTTAATCTTAAAGCAATTTCAAGATAGTGTTTAAGGTTGGTTTTAATACTATTTAATCGATTTTCACCTTTTTTGGCGGTTGCATAACTTCACAACAGTTTGGACACGTGCGTTTTTCTTCATCTCCATAGTACTTATCAAAAATTATTGGCATATCAGTTTCAATATTTTTTACCGTAAAATCTTCCTCATAAAGTTTTGTTGTACAACTTTCGCAAAACCATAGCAAAGCATCTCTTACGCCTTCATGTCTTTGATATTCTATAACTAATCCAACCGTATTTGCACCACGTTGTGGAGAATGCGGCACTTTAGATGGTAACAAATAAATATCGCCTTCTTTTATATGTACATCTTTTGGTGTGCCATTTTCTATAATTTTCAAGACGATGTCTCCTTCAACCTGGTAGAAAAACTCAGGTGTTTCGTTATAATGATAGTCCTTTCTACTATTTGGTCCACCAACAACCATAACTATAAATTCGCCATCTTTCCAAACCACTTTGTTTCCAACTGGCGGTTTTAATAAATGACGATTTTCCTCTATCCAAGCTTTAAAATTTAAAGGCGAAACTATTTTACTCATAGTATTATTTTTATGGCGTTTCCCTATCGGGCCAGGTTTTTCGTTATATCTTTTTTTGCCATATATGTCAGCAAAAAAAGGATACCACTTCAACCCTTAACGCAAATTCATCAATTTAATAAAATTAACAATAAAAATTGAAAATTCGGTATTATAAACATTTAGTTCTTCCGCCATCCACAGGAAGATTAATTCCATTAATGTAACTGGCACGTTTGCTAGCTAAAAATGTAATAGCATCTGCTAATTCTTCAGGTTGAGCAAAACGTTTTGCTGGAACCGCACTTTTCATTGCATTACTTGCTTCGTCTTGAGTTACACCAGTTTTAGCAGATTTGTTTTTTATAATTTCAGCTAAACGATCTGTTCCTGTTGCTCCTGGTAATACGTTATTAACAGTAACGCCAAATTGTCCAAGTTCGTTAGCTAATGTTTTACTCCAATTGGCAACTGCTCCACGAATAGTATTACTAACACCAAGTCCATCTAAAGGTTGCTTAACCGATGTAGAAATTACGTTAATAATTCTACCAAAAGATTCACTTTTCATAAAAGGAACCACAGCTTGTGTTAACACGTGATTGCATTTTAAATGCTGTGTAAACGCGTTTTCAAACTCATCTACATCTGCTGCAAATACAGGTCCGCCTTTTGGTCCGCCAGTATTATTTACTAAAATATGAAATCCGTGATTTTTAGCTATATAGTCAGACACTTTGGCTTTTAATTCTGCTGGATTAGAAAAATCTGCTACAATATAATCGTGAGCTCTTTGTTGAGGTAATTCAGCTAAAGTTGCTTTTAATTTATCTTCGTTTCTTGCTATTAAAGTGACGATTGCACCTTCGTTAGCTAAAGCCATTGCAGTTGCTTTTCCTATTCCCGCTGTACTACCGCAAACTAATGCGTATGTGTTGTTTAAGTCTAAATTCATTTTTAATTTTTAATATTTTATACAAACATTTTTTGCTTCTGTAAAGAAACGTAAGGCTTCAAAACCGCCTTCGCGTCCAACACCAGAAGCTTTTACGCCACCAAAAGGTGTGCGTAAATCACGCATCATCCAAGTGTTAACCCAAACAATTCCTGCTTGTAGATTGTTACTTAGAATCATTGTGCGTTTTAAGTTGTTAGTCCATAGCGTAGCCGACAAACCATACTTAACTTTATTAGCCATTTCTAAAACTTGTGCTTCAGTTTCAAAAGGCATTATAGTTACTACAGGCCCAAAAATTTCTTCTTGATTAACTCTACAATCATCAGATGTTACTTCTATTACTGTTGGTTCAAGATAGTAACCATTTTCGTAACCATTTACAGTGACTTTATTTCCACCGCATAAAACAGTTCCGTTTTCTGTTTTGGCAATCTCAATATATTCTTTTACTTTTTCTAAATGTGGTTTTGATACTAATGCGCCAATATTTGTCGCTTCATCTGATGGATGACCAACTTTTAAGGCTTTTACTTTAGTAACAAAATCTGTTTTAAATTTTTCATAGATAGAAGCTTCAACAAAAATTCGACTTCCGCATAAACAAATCTGACCTTGATTAGCAAAAGATGATCTTACTGTTGTGTTTAACATATCATCATAATCGCAATCTGCAAATATGATGTTTGGGTTTTTTCCACCTAATTCTAAAGATAATTTTTTAAACATTGGAGCTGCAATACGTGCAATATGTGCACCAGTTGCTGTTCCGCCAGTAAAACTAATGGCTTTAATATCTGTGTGTTCTATAATGGCTTGTCCTGTAGTTGTTCCTAATCCGTGAACAATATTTAAAACACCTTTTGGTAAGCCTGCTTGATTACAAATTTCTCCTAATAAATAAGCGGTCATTGGTGTGACTTCACTTGGTTTAGCAACCACGCAATTTCCCGCTGCAATTGCTGGTGCAATTTTCCACGTAAATAAATAAAGTGGAAGATTCCATGGCGAAATACATCCTACAACACCAATAGGTTGACGCAATGTATAATTTATAGCGTCTTGACCAACACTTTCGTGACTTTCGCTAGCAAATTGTGTTATGGCATTTCCAAAGAATCTAAAGTTACTTGCAGCTCTTGGAATATCTACTGCTTTTGCTAAGCTTACTGGTTTTCCGTTGTCTTTACTTTCTGCTTCTGCAAAACGTTGTAAGTTGTCTTCTAATAAATCAGCAATCTTAATTAGAATTCTACTACGTTCATCTAAAGTAGTTTTTGACCAACTTGGAAAAGCAGATTTAGCAGCTTTATAAGCTAATTCCACATCTTCTTGAGATGAGTTTGGGATTTGCCCATAAACGTCTCCGTTAGATGGATTGTAATTGTCAATCCAATTGTTGTTAATTGGATTTTTAAATTCCCCGTTTATGTAGTTTTGTATGTTCATATTGAATTATTAATTCATCAGATGTATTAATACCTTTTCAGCTTTCCATCTCCCATTTTCTTTAGTATAAAGAACTTCTTTAGTATGGCGCACATAATAATTAATACTTATGTGTGCTTTGTCTAGTTTTTTGTTGAAGACTAATTTACTCAGGTTTATTTGGTCAGATGTTTTTATTTCAGAATATAATCTTTTGATTGAATCTTCTGAAACAATATTTACTCTTTTATTATTTTTATCAAAATACCAAATGGTATTCCAATCAATAGATTTATGGCCAAACTTCGAGAGATTAGATATTTTTAAATTTTTGTTAGATTTTAATTGGTTAGAGATGTAAGTTGTGTCTTTTTCTTTAAAAATAAAATCTAGATACTCTACAAAGTTAGCATCCTTTCCAACAATCACATTTAATCTGATGTCATTTCTATTTCCATTATATTTGTATGGCCAGTAATTTATATATGGCTCTTTTTCAATTGGAAACAATAAAGAATCATTTTTATTACTCAGTATATCATTCAAAAACTTTAACTTAAATTCATCAGTAATAATTGGTGTTTCAATCTCTTTTTCTTCAATATATAAAATAGGTTTATTGGCTTCTGAGTTCTTACAAGAAAAACTTAGTAGTATGAATAGAATTGTGATGTGTTTAAAATTCATCTTCATATATAAAACTATAGATTCTGCTTTTCAGCAGAACGACAAATGAACTAGAGTTTATAATTATTACATTTTAAAATTAACAAATTGCTAAATTATTTTAGCCTTGTTTTTTATAAGCTGTTACCTTAATCTCAATCACTAAATCTGGATGTGGTAATTGGTGTACTGCAACTGTGGTACGTGTTGGTCCAGATTCTTTTTCAAAAAATTCGCCATAGGCTTTATTGTAACCTGCAAAATCGTTCATGTTTACTAAAAAAGAAGATACATCTACAACGTCTTTTAATGTAGCACCAACTTTTGCTAAGTTGCGTTCTATGTTTTTAATCACTTCTTGGGTTTGTACATAGGCATCTAAACGCTTTGTACCCATTTCGTCAATAATTTCTACACCAGCTATTGTATTGTCTGGTCTTCTAGAACTTGTTCCTGATACAAATATAAAGTCGCCTACTTGTTTTACGTGTGGATATGCGCCTCTTGGTGTTACTATTTTGTTTTCCATAATTATTTCCTGCATAGGCAGGAATCTTATTTTAAGGTTTCTACTATTTTCTCTTTCTGTTCATTTTTCCTTGATGAAAAACGAACCAAAAAATCAAATCAAAATTAGGAAATCGCTAAAGCGACATTCATTCTCGGAATTTCGTGCTTGAAGCTACGCTTCGCATCTACATTCCTTCATTCATTATTTCTTAATTTTGATGGTTTAATATCTTATCCTGTTTTCTATATTCTTTATCTTATTTAGATTCTGCGTCGTAGCGCAGAATGACAAAATATTCAAATTTTAATTTATTACTAATTATTACATTTTCAAATTATCTAATTGATATGTTGAACATTAATGATGCATTGTTTTAGCAACCATGTCATCTTCTAAAATGTTATTGGTTTCCGCTATTACTTTGTCTAAAACTATTTTTAAAACTGCTTTGTCTTTAAAGTCAATATTTGTTGAGATATCGCCATCAGATAACATATTAAGAATGGCTTTGTCTTGAGCTCTTCCTCTAAGCATAGCTTCGCGATAACCAATGTTTTCGTTAAAAGTGACTAAGCTGTATTTTGATGAATAATTATTTGGAAACTCTTTTTCTAAAGCCATTTCTATTTTTCTCTTTTCTTGAAAAATAGCTTGACCAACGTGACTTTTCATTTCGTGAAAATTATCTATTGCTAAATCGGCAATAGCATCGGTATCTTTTTTGCGAGATTGGCTATAAGCTTTGAAAACGTCTTCCCAGTTGCCTTCATTTTTATCTAAAAAAGCATCAAATTCTACTACATCTTCAAAAGAAGCATTCATTCCTTGTCCGTAAAAAGGTACAATAGCGTGCGCCGAATCTCCCATTAATAAGGTGTTTCCTTTGTAGTTCCAAGGCGAGCATTTTACAGTTCCTAATGGTGCTGTTGGGTTTTCGAAAAAGTCTTCTACTAAATTAGGCATTAGCTCTAAAGCGTCTGGAAATTCTTTTTGGAAGAATTCGGTTACAATTTCTGGTGTTGTTAAATTATTAAAATTGTATTCGCCTTCTTCATAACTTAAAAATAGAGTTACTGTAAAACTACCATCTAAGTTAGGTAATGCAATAACCATAAAATCGCCTCTAGGCCAAATATGTAATGCGTTTTTATAGGTTTTATAATCCCCATTTTCTGCAGGTAGAATACATAACTCTTTATAACCGTGTGTTAAATATTCTTGCGAATAACTAAATAAGAACTTACGTTCTGTAACATAACTTTTACGTAATGCAGAACCTGCACCATCTGTTGCTATTATAGAATCTGAAGTTATTTTAGATTCGTCTTTAGTTAAATAGTCTTTGTAAATTGCTGTACTATTTTCAAAATCTACCGACTTACATTTTTTGTTGAAATGTATAGTTACATTATCTAATGCTTCAGCTTCATCTAAAAGTAAAGCGTTTAATCCGCCACGAGAAATAGAGTTAATATATTCGTACTCTCTACCGCTATAATTAGATAAAAAGGTATTACTTTCTCTATCGTGAATCATTCTTCCATTCATTGGAATACAAAGTTTTTCAACTTTATCTTCCAAGCCAACCATTTTAATGGCTTTGTTTCCTCTATCTGAAAACGCAAGGTTAATAGAACGACCCGCAGAAATATCTGTTTTACGTAAATCTGTACGCATTTCAAATACAGTAACATTATATCCGCGTTGTCCTAATCGCAAAGCGAGTAAACTTCCGCAAAGACCTGCGCCAATTATTTGTATGTTTTGATTTTTTACTTCCATATGTGTGTTTTCTGGTTGAGCGTAGTCGAAACCTTAATATTTTAGAATAACCTCTCGACTATGCTCGAGGAGACATTCATTATAATAAACCTTTCAATCGCTCCACCATATTATAAACATCTTCAAAAGAGTTATACAATGGTACTGGAGCACAACGTATAACATCTGGCTCACGCCAATCTGTAATTACACCTGCATTAGTTAATTTATCATGTAAACTTCTATCCGCATTTTTAACCTGAATAGATAATTGGCAGCCACGTTCTTCAGGATTACTTGGTGTTATTATTTTAATATCTGAATGATTTAATGCGTTAATTAAAAATTCAAAATAACCTGTTAACTCTTTAGATTTAGCAATCATATTTTTAAATCCAGCTTCTTTTACAACATCTAAAGATGCTCTAATTGCAGCCATAGATAAAATTGGAGGATTACTTAATTGCCAACCTTCTGCGCCTTCTAATTGGTCAAATTCATCTCGCATTCTAAAGCGTGTTTTTTTGTTATGACTCCACCAACCTGTAAAACGATTTAAGTCTTTTCGGTTGGCATGACGTTCATGAACAAATGCACCAGATAAACTTCCTGGTCCAGAATTTAAATATTTATAAGAACACCAAACTGCAAAATCTGCGCCTGAATTATGTAAGTCTAAATCTACATTTCCTGCGCCGTGAGCACAATCGAATCCTACAATACAACCGTTTTTATGTCCTAATTCTGTAATGCGTTTTAGATCGAAAAACTGACCTGTGTAGTAATTTACGCCACCAATCATAATTAAAGCAATTTCATCGCCTTGTTCTGCAAGAATGGTTTCTAAATCGTTGTAATTAGCCAATTCTTCGCCTTCTCTAGCTTTCCATAAAATTAAGCCTTCTTTATCATCGTAACCGTGATGACGTAATTGAGATTCTACCGCATATTTATCACTTGGAAAAGCATCAGCTTCAATTAGAATTTTATAACGTTTTGGTGTAGGCTGATAAAAACTAACCATCATTAAGTGTAAGTTAGCTGTAAGAGAATTCATTACAATAACTTCTTTTTCTTTTGCACCAACAACATTTGCCATAGTCTCTGTTAGAAACTCATGGTAATGCAACCAAGGATTTTTTCCTTCAGTATGACCTTCAACGCCTAAATTAGCCCAATCTTCTAACTCTTGATTGATATAGGATTTAGTGTTTTTTGGTTGAAGACCTAATGAGTTTCCGCAGAAATAAACTAAATCGTTTCCGTCTTTATCTTTTGGAATATGAAATTGATTTCTAAACGATGCTAAAACATCGTTTTGGTCTAATTCTTTTGCATAATCAAGACCAGTTTTATATTTAGACACGTAATTTTAGTTTTGGTTTCCTCAAAAATAAGAATTATTAATTTACCAATGAAGTGATACAAACAAAAGAAATATGCTTTTGTAATTTCTGAAATCCTTGCGAATTTTGCAAAAAGTAGAATTTTATTCGGTTGTAATTTTTAGATCTGTAAAATAAAGCGACCAATTTGGGGTTTCTTTTGTGCTTTTTGTAGGAAAAGAAATTCCTTTTATTGTTTTATACTCAGAAAAAACTGTAATCATACTCGGTTTTTCTTGGTTTGCTTGTCTAAAAATCCATTCTTTTATATGGTAATTTTTATCATAAAAAATATCATAAGCATCACCAGGCGTATAACCAAGTTCAGAATTATAGATTAATGTTATTTTATTTAGAGAATCTTTACTTATTGGCGCAATTTCTCTTTTAGGTTTAGAAATAGTTGTGCCTTTATCCCAAGCTAATTGAAAAGCTGGTAGCAACCAAAACTTATCGTTTATAAAGCTTTGATCAGCTCTAAGGCTTATACTATCTACATTTTTTCTAAAATACGAAATAGTGTCTTTTACTGTAATTGCAGTAACTTGATTAGTTTTTGGTTTCCAAATAAAAGATCTATCAAAATGACTTGAGTCTCTATCTACGTTAAATGTGAATTTGATTTCGGTAACGTTTTTCCAGTTTGATAAACCATGAGCTTCTGCTATTTTTTCCGCTATAGTTAACTTTGTGTTTGAAGTTTTTGGAGTGTCTTTTTTAATGTCATTTTTACAAGAAAATAACGAAAGTGAAAGTCCAATTATTAAAATATATGTTTTCATAAAAAATTAATTTATTTCAAAGTTATAAAACAGAAGTCTAAAAGTTGTCTTATTTTGCTCTAATAAAATATTAAAACAATGTCTGATAATTCTAAATATTTCGCTGCTAATAAGGCAACTTGGAACGATAAAGTTAAAGTACACGCAGAAAGCGATATGTATAATATGCAGACTTTTAAAGATGGAAATACCTCTTTAAAGTCTTATGAAATTGATGCTTTGGGTGATGTAAATGGAAAATCTTTATTGCATTTGCAATGTCATTTTGGACAAGATACGTTAAGTTGGAGTAGAGCAGGAGCAAAATGTACAGGCGTAGATTTAAGCAATGAAGGTATTAAATTAGCCCAATCTTTAAATTCTGAATTAAATTTAGATGCGGAATTTATGTGTTGCAATGTTTTAGATACTGCAAAGCACGTAAAAGAGACTTTCGATATTGTTTTTACAAGTTATGGTGTTATTGGTTGGTTGCCCGATTTAAAACCTTGGGGACAAATGATAGCTGATAAATTAAAGAAAGATGGAACGTTTTATATGGCGGAGTTTCATCCTATAGTTTGGATGTTTGATTACTTAGAAGGAAAGCCTATTATGAAATACGGCTATATGCAAGACGAAGCTATTTACGAAGAATATGAAGGTACTTACGCCAACCAATCTTCTAAAATGATTAGTAAAGAGTATGGTTGGAATCATGGTTTAAGCGAAGTAATTAATGCATTAACTGAAGCAGGATTACATATAGAGTATTTAAAAGAACACGACGCTTCTCCTTATAATGTATTGCCAGATTTGGTTGAAAATAAAGATGGTTTTTATGAAACTAAAGATAAATTATATCCATTAATTTTTGAATTGAAAGCAGTTAAGATGTAGTGTTTAATTTTAATGCTTTTTTATAAGTTATATCCCGTTGTTGCCATTAGTTTTTTTATCAAATCTTTTTTTTTAATTATTTAGACTATTCTTTAATTATTTTTTTTGTTATTATTATTCCGTTTTCGTTCTTAATTTTAATAAGGTATAGTCCTGAGTTTCCTTCAAAACTTAGCGCAATTTTATTTGTGTTGTAATATTTATTTTCAATCATAGTCTGCCCAGTTATGCTTAGAATCTTAACGTGAAGTTCTTGAAAGATTTGTTCGGTAGAAATTGTAACCTGTCCAATGCTTGGATTTGGTAATATTGATAAACTGTCATCAAAATTAACTTGTTCAATACTTAAAGTATCATTATAACGTAAATAAATAGTTGATTCATTCAGTATATTATATTCAGCAATAGTTCTCGATTCTTCTAGTAAAGAACCGGTAAAAGATAAAAGATCAAATGTGTTTGGGTCAATACCTTCGTTTATTTGAATTTTTTGTTTTAAAACTAATATTGTATCTGAATAAAGTGCATCAATAGAAGAAGTGTATTGTGAGCCATTACCATCAGGAATTCTAACATAAATTAAAAGACCAGATGCTTGAGCATTAATACCATTAGAAAAAAAGAAAAGGATGCAAATAAGTATAATTTTTTTCATAGTATTATATTGTTTTAAGTATGTTATTTTTTGTTAATTAAGGCATAGACATACCTTATTTTTTTAAAAATTATTGGCAACGTGTTCGTGTATGGCTAGTTGCGTTGGTAAGAACTAAGTTAGCAAAAGAAAACGAACCAGAGGAAAATCCGTAGGATTTTCCGAGTACACACAAAATGAGCAATTTGCTATACACGTTGTTGGCTAACGTTTTTTAATCAGCTTAATGTCATTATGAATTCCATATTCAATTGGACTTGAGTTGGTAGTTCTATCAATTACCATTGTACTGTCAGTCAGATTTTTTATTCTCCACATGGTTTCAATTTTCGTAGAAGAATGAGTTAAATTTATTTCAATGTATTCGTAAGATGAGTTCACGTTTAATTTAGATTCAATTTGTTCATCCTTTTTATGAAAAGTTATTCCTGTTTTTTCAATCGAGTAGAAGGGAAGAGAATCTAATTCCGTTTGAGTTGGATTTTCCTCAATCCATTTTCCATAGAGCCCATTTAGTTTCCAAGTTGGTTTTCTTTCTTTTAGTTTAAATGTGTCTTTATACATTCTACCAATTAGTAAAAAATCAAATAATTCATTTTTGCTTTGACTGATGTAACACAATTCATTATTCAATAAAATAAATGCAGTGTCTTTCTCTTTAATTATCTCATACGAACCTTTACTAATATTGAATTGATATGATACAAAAGTAGAATCCTTGAATTCAAAATCTAATGGATAGTTTTCATTATTCATTACGTTGAAAGTTTTTCCCTTCAACTCATTTTTAAAATCAATTATCTTTTCCTTTTTCTGACAGCTAATGATTATTAAAATCAGAATGAAGAATATTGAGGTTTTGTTCATTTTCAAATGTTTGCCAACGTGTTATATAGTAACTTTTATCATTGATATCCCGTAAATAACTCAGGATATGGTAAGATTCTCATCACTGTTATCTCGTAAAGATAATTTTTTTATTGCATTATCCAATGGGCTAATTATTTGTTGTAAATCTTTTCTGGTAACATGTGTGTAAATCATTGTTGTTTCTGGTCTGCTGTGTCCTAAAAGCTCTTGTATGTGTCTTATATCTGTTCCTTGTTCTAGCATATGTGTAGCATAGCTATGTCTAAGTGTGTGCGGTGTAACAATTTTTGTTATACCAGCTGTTTTAGTGATTTTTCTTAAAAAAGAACGAATTGACTCAGGGCTGTACTTACCTCCTTTAGGATTTTCAATAAAGTACACTTTTGGTTTGTAAGCAATGTGATAATTTTTTAATAACGGGAACAGGCTTTCAGCTATAGTGGTATATCTGTCTTTGCGACCTTTACCATTTTTAATATGTAATTGTTTTCTTGAAAAATCAAAATCTTTAAGTTCTAAATCTATCAATTCACCTATTCTTAAACCAGAACCATACAACATAGCAATGATAATTCTATGTTTTAAGTTTTTTGCATGTTTTAATAAGGAGAAAACCTCTTCAATACTTAAAACAATTGGTAATTTTTTGTCTTTTTTAGGCATATAAATTTTTTCTATATTTATTGCGCATGCAGGATAGAAATAAGCAAAGTGTTTAAACCCACTAACCATTTGTCTATGTGTACTAATAGCGTAGTTAAGCGTCTTAACAGTCCATTCAATATAATGCCTTACATCATTTTCATTAAGGCTGTTAACTGGTTTGTTCTCTGTAAAACGTAGGAATTCCAATATAAATCCGCTGTATGAAGCAATTGAGCTAGTACTTAATCTTTTGCCTTTTAGGAATTCTATAAAATGACGATAGACTAGTGTTTTTTCTTGATTTAAAGGTTTAAGTTCAAATGTAGTCCTATTACTTAATCTTGGAACAGTATCTTTTTTGTAATTATCTAAAAGAACTATTCCCTCTTTTTTTATGTATTTTTTAAAATTTTCTAATCTAACTTCATCATAATAAAAATAAAATGTTCTGTGTGTTTTTGTCCAATAGACTCCTTTAAACTTTTTTATGTATTCTTTAGTTTCAAAACAGTAAGGAAATTTAATTGCGATGCAACTTTTTTTGTTATGAATAAATTGCTCTAAAGTTATAGTGTTCATAGTATTATGAATTAACTATTAAAGATATAAAAAAAAGCCCAACAATTTTGTTGAGCTTTTTAATATCATAAAACTAATAAGAATTAATCTTCTTTTTTAGGTCTTGGTTTTCTATCGTCTCTACGGTTATCGCGTCCACGATTATCTCTTCCTCCAGAACGTTTGTCGTCTCTTGGTGGTCTTTCAACAAAACCTTCAGGCTTTGGTAAAATTGCTTTACGAGATACTTTTTCTTTACGAGTTCTTGGGTCTAAACCAAAGTATTTTACATCGAAAACATCACCCATATTAACAACGTCAGAAACATTTTCTGTACGTTCCCAAGCTAATTCAGATACGTGTAATAAAACTTCATTTCCTGGTGCATCCATATACTCAACAACAGCTCCAAAATCTAACATTTTGATAACTTTAACTTCGTACACAGATCCTTTTTCAGGTTTGAATAAAATAGCATCAATTTTTGCCATAACAGCATCAATTCCAGTGCTACCAACCCCTAAGATTTCAACAATACCTTCTTCAGTAACAGGATCTTCGTTAATAACTATAGTTGTTTCTGTTTCTTTTTGCATTTCTTGAATCACTTTCCCTCCAGGTCCAATTAAAGCACCAATAAATTCGTTTGGCACTCTACGAGTAACCATTGTAGGAGCGTGATCTTTAACGCTTTCTGCAGGAGCATCAATTGTGTCAGTTAATTTACCTAAGATATGTAAACGACCGTCACGAGCTTGTTTTAGTGCATTTACTAAAATCTCATAACTTAAACCTTTTACTTTAATATCCATTTGGCAAGCAGTAATACCTTCAGAAGTACCAGTTACTTTAAAGTCCATATCTCCTAAGTGATCTTCATCACCTAAAATATCAGATAATACAGCATATTTACCAGTTTCAGCATCAGAAATTAATCCCATTGCAATACCAGAAACAGGTCTTGTCATTTTAACACCAGCATCCATTAAAGCCATTGTTCCAGCACATACTGTTGCCATAGAAGACGAACCGTTAGATTCTAATACTTCTGAAACGACACGTACTGTGTAAGGGCAATCTGCAGGAATCATTCCTTTTAAACCACGTTGTGCTAAGTTACCGTGACCAACTTCTCTACGAGATGTTCCTCTTAACGGTCTAGCTTCACCTGTACAAAAAGGAGGGAAGTTGTAATGTAAATAGAAATTCTCCTCACCTTCGTAAGATGGCATATCTATTTTGTTTGCGTCTCTAGATGTTCCTAAAGTTACTGTAGCTAATGCTTGAGTTTCACCACGAGTAAATACTGAAGATCCGTGTGTAGAAGGTAGGTAATCCACTTCACACCAAATTGGTCTAATTTCATCAGTTTTACGACCATCTAAACGTAAGCCTTCATCTAATGTTAAGTTTCTAATAGCTGACTTTTCTGCTTTAGCATAATATTTTGAGACTAAATCTCCATAATCTGCTAATTCTTCTTCAGTAAAAGTAGCTTTGATTTCTTCTTTAATTTCAGAAAATGCAGCGCTACGTTCTTTTTTAGAAGACCCATTTTTAGCAATTGCATATACCTTATCGTAAGCTAAGTCGTTTATTTTTTTAGCTAAATCAGCATCTTCTCTTTCTGGAGCATACTCACGTGTTTCTTTTTTACCAAAAGCTTCTGCTAATTTTACTTGAGCAGCACATTGTACTTTAATAGCTTCGTGAGCAAATTTAATTGCATCTGCCATTTCTTCTTCAGAAATTTCATCCATTTCACCTTCAACCATCATTACGGAATCAGCTGAAGCTCCAATCATCATATCGATATCAGATTCTGCCAATTGTGCTCTAGTTGGGTTGATAACAAATTCACCGTTTACACGAGCTACTCTTGCTTCAGAAATAGGACATTCAAAAGGGAAATCAGATAATTGTATAGCAGCAGAAGCAGCTAATCCAGCCATAGCATCTGGCATAACATTTTCGTCATGAGACATTAACTGAATCATTACTTGTGTTTCTGCGTGATAATCTTTTGGGAATAATGGACGTAAAACTCTATCTACTAAACGCATAGTTAGAACTTCTCCATCACTTGGTCTTGCTTCTCTTTTAAAGAAACCTCCTGGATAACGTCCTGCAGCTGCAAATTTTTCACGATAATCTACTGTTAAAGGTAGGAAATCTACATCGCTTTGTTTGTAATTTGACACTACTGTACATAGCATCATACATTTTCCAGATTGTACAACAACAGATCCATGTGCCTGTTTTGCTAACTTTCCAGTTTCGATAGAAATTTCTCTTCCATCTCCAAGGTCTATAACCTCTTTAAATACTTTTGGAATCATAAAAGTGTTTTTAATTTTAATTAAACAATGGTCGTTGTGTTGTTGTATGTAGTTGTTGTTTGTCTTAGTTAGAGACGATGACCAATGAAAAACTATAATATAGCTTCTTTTTTACGATTTTTTCACTCTTTCGTTTGAGTTGTATTAATAAAAAAAAGAGGCATAAAGCCTCTTTTAGTAATCTTATTTTCTTAAACCTAATTCTTTAACAATTGCACGATATCTTAAGATATCTTTCTTAGTTAAATAGTCAAGTAACGATCTACGTTTACCTACTAACATAACTAAAGAACGCTCAGTGTTATAATCTTTATGGTTTTTCTTTAAGTGTTTTGTTAAATGCTCAATTCTTTGTGTGAAAATTGCAATTTGCCCTTCTGCAGAACCTGTGTCTGTTGCCGATTTTCCGTGCTTAGCGAAAAGTTTAGCTTTTTCTTCTTTAGTTAAATACATTCTAATATTATTGTAAATGATTGTTATGTAATTGAAAGTTTTTCTTTCAAGCTGCAAATATACAGCTTTTTATTTAATTAACTTGTATTGTAGAGGTATAAAAAAGAAGCTCATTCATAACTAAATTTGAATGAGCTTCTTATAATGAAAAGAATTTATTACTTATGCTCGAATTGGAGAATTAGTAATTAAGTCTATATATTGATTTACTTTATTTTTAAGTTCTTGACGAACCATAATAAAGTCTAAAAAGCCATGCTCTAGTAAAAATTCTGAGGTTTGGAAACCTTCTGGTAATTCTTGACCTGTAGTATCTCTAACAACTCTTGGTCCAGCAAATCCAATTAAAGCACCAGGTTCTGCTATATTAATATCACCTAACATGGCAAAAGAAGCTGTTGTTCCTCCTGTTGTTGGATCTGTACATAAAGAAATGTAAGGAATTTGTGCATCAGCTAATTGTGCCAGTTTAGCAGATGTTTTTGCTAATTGCATTAGAGATATTGCAGCTTCCATCATTCTTGCTCCTCCAGATTTTGAAATAATCATAAAAGGAATGTTGTTTTCTAGAGAGTAATTTGCAGCTCTAGCTATTTTCTCTCCAACCACAGATCCCATAGATCCTCCAATAAATGTAAAATCCATTGCTGCTACAACTAAATCTTTACCTTTAGACTTACCTACAGCTGTTCTTACGGCATCTTTAAGGTTGGTTTTTTCTTTAGCAGCTTTTAAACGATCCGGGTATTTTTTAGTATCCTCAAACTTTAATGGATCTTTAGATGTTAGATTTGTATTTAATTCTTTAAATTTATTATCGTCAAATAAAATTTCGAAGTATTCTTTACTTCCAATTCTAACATGGTAGCCGTCTTCTGGGCTTACATAAAAGTTTTTTGCAAGCTCTTCTGTATCTACAATTTTACCTGTAGGTGATTTGTACCAAAGTCCTTTTGGTGTATCTTTCTTTTGTTCTGTTGATGTTTGAATTCCTTTGTCTTTTCTTTTAAACCAAGCCATAGTTTCAATTTTATTGTTAACGCTTTTTAGTATAGCTAAATATACGTTTTTATAGTGTGTTTATATTATTTAGGTCTGCGAAAGCTTTTTCCAAACGAGTTACAAATGTTTGCTCACCTTTACGTAACCATACGCGAGGATCATAATGCTTTTTATTAGGAACGTCTGGTCCTTCTGGATTGCCAATTTGTGTTTTTACGTAATCTGCTTTTTCTACAAAGTAGTCTCTTACACCTGTAGTAAATGCAAACTGCATATCTGTATCAATATTCATTTTAATAACACCATAACCAATAGATTCCCTAATTTCTTCTACAGTAGAACCAGATCCACCGTGAAATACAAAATCAATATGGTTATGAGGTACATTAAATTTTTTAGAAATAAACTCTTGAGAGTTCTTTAGTATTTTTGGCGTTAACTTAACATTTCCAGGTTTGTAAACACCATGAACATTTCCAAAAGCTGCAGCAATTGTAAATTGGTCGCTTACTTTACTTAATTCTTCATAAGCATAAGCTACTTCTTCTGGTTGTGTGTAAAGTTTTGATTCATCTACATCGCTATTGTCTACACCATCTTCTTCTCCACCAGTAATACCTAATTCTATTTCAAGTGTCATACCTATTTTAGACATGCGTTCTAGGTAGGTTTTACAAATTGAAATATTTTCTTCAATAGGTTCTTCACTTAAATCAATCATATGAGAGCTGTAAAGTGATTTGCCTGTTTCTTTATAAAATTGTTCACTAGCATCTAATAAACCATCAATCCAAGGTAATAACTTTTTAGCTGCATGGTCAGTATGTAAAATTACTGGGACACCATAAAGTTCTGACATTATGTGGATGTGTTTTGCGCCAGCGACACAGCCTGCTATAGCGGCTTTTTGATTTTCGTTATTTAGCCCTTTTCCTGCATTAAAAAGTCCTCCGCCATTTGAAAATTGAATAATTACTGGTGCATTTAGTTTAGCAGCGGTTTCTAATACTCCATTAATTGAACTTGATCCTGTAACGTTTACAGCTGGTAAAGCAAAGCCTTTTTCTTTTGCTAATTTAAAAATAGCTTGAACTTCTTTACCTGTAGCAACTCCTGGTTTTATGTTGTGTGACATTTTAAGTTTAGTTTAACTGAGTTCTAATTTTAAGTGCCAAATGTAGTGATTTTTTGATACATATTTTTGGCATTTTTTTTTAAAATGGATAGTTTATTCCAATATTATATACAGCTTTAGAGAAATTATAATCATTAAACCATCTGTTTTTATTTTGATATGAAGGATCATATGTTTTAAAACCTATATCTAGTCTTAAAATAAAGAAATCAAAATCGTAACGAAAACCAAAACCAGAACCAATTGCAATATCTTTTAAAGAGCTGAAACTATTAAAAGTAGCCTCTTCTTGGGCTACATCATCTAATACGTTCCATATATTTCCTGCATCCAAAAATAAAGCACCGTTTAAAGCGCCAAAAATATTGAAGCGCTGCTCTGCGCTTAGTGTTAATTTTAAGTTAGCTTCGTTAAACTCATTATTTGAATTTAAACTCCCAGGGCCTAAGTTATAGGCAGTCCAAGCTCTGTTGTCGTTTGCTCCACCAGCAAAAAAACTCTTAGAAAATGGTATACTAGATGCATTTCCAAAAGGAATAGCTATTCCAAAAAAGCTTCTAATAGCTATGGTGTTTTTGTTTCCAAAACTCCAATATTTTATATAGTCTATTTCTGTTTTTACGTATTGAGAAAACCCTACTTTAAATAATTCGTAATTGTTGTTTTCGTTTTTTTTAAGGTTTAAAGGTTTTGCTAATAATGAAGCTAAATTTCCTGCAGTTTCTAACTTAAATCTAAAGATTGAAAAAGCATTGTCTGATATTGATTCTCTTTTATCTTTAACATAATTAAAGTTAGATGCAATAATTAGATTGTCTTCTGTTAAACGTTCTTTTCTTTCGTCAATGGCATTAATAGTTAAAAAGTCTTCATTGTTTACTGCATAACTATTAGAGGTTACATCTGCTAAAAATTGGTTTGCTTCTGAAGGTATTTCTAGATTAGTTCCAGCTGAAACATAACCATTGCTTTGTGCTAAACTGTTAAGTGTATTAAAAGAGTTTTGATATACATTAAAGTAGTTAGAAGTATTTAGATTTTTTACATATTGAATATTAAAAACATCTAACCTATTAGTAACATTGTTATTAGGATACCATGTGTAATTAAAAACACCACTAAAAGTTTGTTTGTCTAAACCAACATTAGTTTGACTTGTTGTTGCTAAAGTTATTTTTGTTGCTGGGAACATACTTTTTGGTATAATTCTCTCAGTATTAAAAGGGAATAGAAAACGCGGTATATTTAATTTTAAATTAACCCCAAGTTCATTAATATCAAAAAAATCATCTCTATTATTGGCTGCATCTTTTGAGGCTCCAATTGAAGTAAATCCAGAAAGTTCTAACGTTTCTGCTCCTCTAAATAAATTTCTTACTTTTAAGCTTGGTATTAAAGAAAAACCAATGGTTTGAATATTACTTTGGGTTATTTCTGTACTAAAACCAAGACTCCACTTTTTGTATGGATTAAGATAAATGTTTGTAGTCAATGTAGTATCAATATTTTCTATATACTCTATTCTTGGGTATTTAAAAGTTTTTAAATCACTTATTTTTCTTGATGTTAATGGTCTGTTTTTATCTTTGAAAATAGTATTTGGCGTAATAAAAACCGAATTGGTAAGTGCTTTAGGCTTGTATTTTAATTTACCTTGACTGTATATTTTATATCCATTAAAACTAGTAGTGTCAGTATAAGATTGGTTTCTGGATTCGAAAGAACTGTTTGTGTAAATGTTAACGTCTTTTATTTTATAGATTTTAAAAGGTTCTGTAATAGTAGAATCTCCACTTCTTTTAGATCTATTTGTAATTTTCATATCTACGTTGGTATGGTTGTTTATACCAAAAGTATCCATAGCAAATAGAAAATAATCTTGCGAGAAATGAAATACACCATTGTTTCTCATTAAATCTGTAATTCGTTTTTTTTCATTTAAGATATTAGCTGTTCGGTATTGTTGACCTTTTTTTAAAAAAGATTTAGATTTGTGAAGTTGATAAATAGAATCAACAGCAGCTGTTTTAATATCAGAATTTAAAGAGTCTAGAATATAAGGTTTTCCAGTAGTTATTTTATAAGTTGTTTTTGCACGTTGATTACTGTCTTTTTTTGTATCGTAATCTAGAGTAACATTAAACCAGCCATTATTCCAGTAATAACTTCTTAAAAGTTTTAAGGATTTTTCAGACAATGAATCGTTTACTATTACCGGTGCTTCACCCATTTTTTTTAACCAAGCATTAAAACCACGTTTTGATTCTGCTAATTTATCGACTTGCTTTCTAGATAAAAATTTTGTTTTACGTTCTAGTTTTTTAGGGTTTTCATATATTTTTGAATTGATTAAAGAATCAATATTTGGTCTTGCTAAGTTGTAAATAAAAAGTCTTAAAGGTGTTTTTAAGAGTTTTTTATTTGGTTTTTGATAAATTAAGTTAGTTAAAGTTTCATTTTTGACTAAAGTGTCGTTAACTAAAATACTATTTTTAGTTAATAGATGTTTATTCTTGCCTACACGCTTAAGTGAGTTGCAGGAACTCAATAAAAAAACAGTACAAATTAATATGCAAAATGAAGGTTTTAACGCCAAAAGATTTAATTTTGAATATGAAATAGAATCAAAAATACATTAATTATTTTGCTTGACACTTTTTTTAAATAAGAAGCTTTTATTTAACTAAATATTTTTCTTTTCTTTAACAAAAAAATAGACAAATGCTAACTAAAAACGACATTAAACTTATAGCGCGCTTAAAGCAAAAAAAGTATCGTATTCAAGAAGGTTTGTTTGTTGTAGAAGGGATTAAAACTATAAAAGAATTTATAGAATCGTCTTTTAAATTACATCAAATATATACTACAGAGACATTTGGTTTATCTACAAGTTTAGAAACTATAATTTCAGAAACTGAATTAAATAAAATTAGTTTTTTTACAAACCCTAACACAGCTTTAGCGCTCTTTAAACTGCCAGACGTAATTGAAAACAAAGAAGCCTCTGGACTAATTGTAGTGTTAGATACTATAAACGATCCCGGAAATTTAGGAACAATAATTAGATTGTGTGATTGGTTTGGGGTTTCTAAGTTGGTTTGTAGTAAAGATACTGTAGATTGTTATAATCCAAAAGTAGTACAATCTACAATGGGGTCTTTAACTCGTGTTAAGATTGCTTATGTTGATTTAGAATGTTATTTAGAGACTACAAAATTGCCAATTTACGGGACATTTATGAATGGGGAAAATGTATATAAAACTAATAAATTACCTCAAAATAGTATTTTAGTTATGGGAAATGAGGCTAATGGAATATCTTCTAATATAGAGGCTTTAGTATCCAAAAGATTAGCTATTCCAAGATTTGGTAATATACAAGAAACAGAAAGTTTAAATGTCGCTACGGCTACAGCGATTATTTTAAGTGAATTTAAACGCTATGTTTAAAATTATTGAATTACAAAATTTATAAAAATGCCTCGTGTTTGCATTTGTTCTATGTTTCCTGTCCAAGGACTATTTACATCTTTGTCTCTAACAACTTCATCATTTAAAGCAAAAACGCCTTTTATAGTAGGAGAAAACTTAAACCACTGAAAATAAAAATCTATACCAAGACCTAATTCATAAAAAGACATATTAGATTTTGTTCTAAATGTACCATTACTATTATCATCTGGGTTTTTTTCGTTACTAGATAGGTTTATAGCTGCAGCAACACCAATTTGTACAAAAGGTCTTAGGTTATTAACTCTAGTTGTAGAGAATTTAAGACTTAAAGGTAAATAAACATAAGTTGCTTTAAGTTCTCTATCTAAATCAGATGGTTTCCTGTCGTCAAAAGGAATACTAGAAAAATAACTTTCGTCAAATAATAAGACTCTGTTTGTAATGACTAATCCTGGCTCTGTGCGTAAATCTATATGCTCCGTAATTCGTAAATTACCTAGTAAACCTACATTAAATCCTCCAGATTTTGCAGTTGTAATATCTTTAGCAAGCGTTTTGTAATCAAATTTAAAATCCAAACTATTGTAGCCTAAATAATAACCCCAACTCAATAGTTTTTTGTCCACATTAACTTTATGCTGAATTTTCTCTTTTGAAAACATCTGAGCATTTGCTATTTGGCAAACTAAAAATAGACTTAATAAGATGGTGATTTTCTTCATAAAATTACTTTGATGCTTTATAAATGGTAGCAACTCCAAAAGTTTGAGGTATATCTGTAACATTTATAAACCCAACTTTTTGTAAAATATTGTTTAAAGCTTCTCCATAAGGGAAAACATTTGCAGAATCACTTAAATAAGTATATGCTGTTTTGTCTTTAGAAAAAAGTTTTCCTATTGTAGGAAGAATTACTTTAGAATGAAATGCGTAACCTTGTTTAAAAGGGAATTTTGTTGGTACAGAAGTTTCTAAAATAACAAACGTTCCATTTGGTTTTAAAACTCTTAAAATATCTGCTAACCCTTTTTCTAAATTTTCAAAATTTCTAACGCCAAAAGCTACAGTTATTGCATCAAAGGTGTTGTTGTCAAACGGTAAGTTTTCAGAATCACCAATAATCATATCTATTTTAGTGTCTAATTTTTTTGCGTTAATTTTTTTCTTACCAACCTCTAACATACCAGGACTAATATCTAATCCTATTATTTTTTCGGCATCAGTTTCAGCCAAACTAATAGCTAAATCACCAGTTCCAGTAGCAATGTCTAAAATGTTTTTTGGATTGCTTGCTTTTACAATCGCAACAACTCTGTTTCGCCATTTAATATCAATTCCAAAAGAAATTACACGATTTAGATTGTCATATTCACCAGAGATAGTGTCAAACATTTTTGTAACCTGTTCTTTCTTACTTGAATTGCTGTCTTTGTATGGAGTAACTTTAGCCAAAACTTTTTTTTACAAAATTAATGGTTTTTTAATAATTAGTTGTCTCATTTGTGTATTATTATAGTGTTGTTAATTCTATTTTAATGATTTTTTTGAAATACTAAAGCACAAAAAAAGTCGTATCTTTGCGCTCTTACTTTTAGTTATATACACTATGAAAATAATAATTGCTGGTGCTGGTGAGGTAGGATTTCATTTAGCGAAATTATTATCTTACGAATCTCAAGAAATTACGTTAATAGATACGAATAGAGAAAGTTTGTCTTATGCAGACAATCATTTAGATATTAAAGTTCTAAAAGGCGATGCTACATCTATTGCTATTTTAAAAGACGCACGTGTTGATAATTGTGATTTAGTTATTGGTGTTACAGCCTCCGAAACTACTAATATTACGGTTTGCGCTATAGCTAAGCAATTAGGTGCAAAACGTACTATTGCACGTATTACAAATACAGAATTTATAACACATAAAGATGAGGTTGGTTTTACCCGCTTTGGAATTGATGAATTAATTTCTCCTGAGAGTTTAGCTGCTTCAGAAATAGAACTATTATTGAATCAATCTGCGTTTAAAGACAGTTACGAGTTTGAAGATGGCGCACTAACTATGGTAAGTTTAAGTTTGTCTAGAACAGCTTCTTTTGTTGGTAAATCGGTTCGAGAAGCTGCAGAACAGTTTTCGGAATTTCATTTTGTTCCCATTGCAATTCAGCGTTTTGGGACACAATACACCATAATTCCTCGCGGAGATACAGAATTTAGAGATGGCGACAATGTTGTTTTTATAACTTGTGAAGGTGGAGGAGAAGAGCTGTGTAAAATGACAGGAAAAACTAATGAGCCAGTTAAAGATGTCATGATTCTTGGAGGAAGTAAAATTGGTTATAAAACTTCAAGAGATTTAAGTAATCATAACTTTAACGTTAAGCTTATAGAGAAAAATAAAGAAGTAGCATTTGATTTGGCAGATCAGCTTGATAAAGCTCTAGTTATTAATGGAGACGGAAGAAATGTCGAACTTTTAGAGGAAGAAAATGTAAACGATATGGATGCGTTTATTGCAGTTACAGGTAATTCCGAAACAAATATAATGTCTTGTTTAGTCGCAAAATCTAAAGGTGTTAAAAAAACAATAGCTCTAGTCGAGAATATGGATTATTTCGAGTTGTCGCAATCTATAGGAATTGATACTTTAATTAATAAAAAGCTTTTAGCGGCAAATAATATTTTTAGATATATTAGAAAAGGTGAAGTTGTAGCAATGACTAAACTGAATAATATGAATGCTGAGCTTTTAGAGTTTAAAGTAAAGCCAACTTCTAAAGTCTGCGATAGATTAATTAAAGATATCGATTTCCCTCGTTCCGCAATTATTGGTGGTGTTATTAGAAATGGAAAAGGATTTATTGCTTTAGGCGATTTTAAAATACAAGAAGGCGATTTTATGGTAGTGTGTTGTTTGCCAAAGTCTATTAAATCTGTTGAAAAACTATTTCTGTAATTTATGAGAAAGTTTATAAAACTTAATTATAAAATTATATTCTATTTCTTAGGATTATTACTCCTTTTTAATGGCGGTTTTATGTTATTATCTGCATTAGTTAGTTTTATTTATTCGGATGGAGTTACTTTGCAGTTGTGTCTTTCTGGGTTAATCTCTATTGCTATTGGAGGACTTTTTATGCTTTTTACTAGAAATCACAAAAAAGTTTTAAATAAACGTGAAGGTTATATTGTTGTAACTTTTGGATGGATTGCAATGACACTTTCAGGAACATTACCTTATTTAATAACAGAAAGTATTCCAAATTTTACAAATGCCTTTTTTGAGACTATGTCTGGTTACACTACAACTGGAGCATCTATTTTAAACGATATTGAAGCAGTTCCATATGGTGTTTTATTTTGGAGAAGTTTAACACATTGGATTGGTGGAATGGGAATTATAGTTTTAGCAGTAGCTATTTTACCTTTGTTAGGAATTGGAGGAATGCAGCTATTTGCCGCAGAAGCGCCAGGGCCAAGTGCAGATAAGTTACATCCAAGAATTACAGATACAGCAAAGCGTTTGTGGTTAATTTATTTTGGATATACTGCTGCAGAAACATTATTGTTGAAATTAGCAGGAATGAGCTTTTTTGACGCCATTAATCACGCCATGTGTACGTTGTCTACTGGTGGGTTTTCTACTAAAAACGCAAGTGTAGCGTTTTGGAATGATAATCCACTAATACAGTATATTATTATCTTTTTTATGTTTTTGGCAGGAACTAATTTTGTATTAAGTTATTATATGTTTAAAGGTAAATTCTCCAATATTATTAAAGATGATGAATTTAAATTATACACTAAATTTATTTTAGCATTCACATTAATAGCTTCAGTTTTAATTTATTTTAGAGCAGATGTTTCTTTGTCTACAATAAATCATCCAATGGTTTTTGGCGAGGTTGAAAGTGCTTTTAGACACGGATTATTTCAAGTTATTTCTGTAATAACAACAACCGGTTTTGTAACGGCAGATTTTACAATGTGGACTCCATTTTTGGTTGTTTTCTTTTTTGGGCTAATGTTCCTTGGAGGTTCTGCAGGTAGTACATCTGGAGGAATTAAAGTTGTAAGACATTTAATTACTATTAAGAATGGTTTTTTAGAGTTTAAAAGAGCTTTACATCCAAATGCAATTTTACCAGTTCGTTATAATAAGCGATCAGTTTCTGGAGATATTGTTTTTAATATACTTGGCTTTTTTGTTCTCTATTTTATCTCTTTTATAATAGGTTCTTTGGGGTTTTCTATGATGCAGTTAGATTTTGAATCTTCTATTGGAATTGCAGCATCAAGTTTAGGAAATGTAGGTCCTGCTTTAGGTGATTTTAGCCCAGTAAATAATTATGCAGCATTGCCACCAATAGGAAAATGGTGGTCTGCTTTTTTAATGTTTATTGGTCGTTTAGAGTTGTTTACAGTTCTTGTTATTATGACGCCTTTTTTCTGGAGAAATAGATAAGAGTCAATTATTTTATTTTTCTTGAGTTTTTTAGTTAGTGAAATAGTTTAATTGACACAATTGTAACATTTTCATAAAATTAGCTACTCATATTATATAATCAAACAAATATAATTATGGGAGGAGAAGGAGCAATGATGGCGGCAAACCAATCGTTAAAAGCAAATAGAAGTCAGTTAAGCAAAAAGAAGCGTGGTTTTGGCGGGTTAGCTCATAATCAAAGTGGAAAAAAAACGGAATATAACTTTCCTAAAGCAACAAAAGAAGATATTAAAAAACTTCGTAATAAGCTAAAGAAAGAACATATTGAAAGACGTGTAAAACAGATTGTTTTATTAACTGTAATTATGATAATTCTAATTTCTGTTTTTATATATTTTGCATAAAAAAAAACGAGCAAAACTAATAAGTATGCTCGTTTAATAAAATTATTTAGGTCCTTAAAATTAACTTAAAGCAGTTTTAATTCTTTTTATAGCTTCAATAATTTGGTCTTGACTAGCTGCATAAGAAATACGCATACAATTTGGATTACCAAAAGCATCACCAGAAACAGTTGCAACTAAAGCTTCTTCTAATAAATACATAGAAAAATCGGTAGCATTTTGTATTGTTTTTCCTTTAAATGTTTTTCCAAAGAAAGCTGATACATCTGGAAACACATAAAAAGCACCTTGAGGTATATTGGTCTTAAATCCTTCAATATCATTTAGAAGATTTAAAATTAAATCTCGTCTAATTTTAAATTCATCTATCATATACTTCACTTTACTTGGCGAAGCGTTTAAAGCGGTTATTACAGCTCTTTGGGCAATACAGTTTGTTCCACTTGTTATTTGACCTTGCATTTTGTTACACGCACGTGCAATCCAATCTGGAGCACCAATGTAACCAACACGCCAACCAGTCATAGCAAATGCTTTAGAAACGCCATTTACAGTTATAGTGTTATTAAACATACCATCTATTCCTGCCATACTTGCATGTGCAACTCCAGTATAATTAATGTGTTCGTAAATCTCATCAGAAACTACATAAATATTTGGATGCTTTTTTAATACTACAGCTAAAGCTTCTAATTCTTTTTTTGTGTAAGAAGATCCACTTGGATTACAAGGCGAACTAAACCAAACCATTTTAGTTTTTGGTGTAATAGCTGCTTCTAATTGCGAAGGAGTCATTTTAAAATCTGTTTCTATAGAAGTTTTAACCTCTACAGGAACTCCTTCAGCTAACTTTACAATATCAGAATAACTTACCCAATATGGACAAGGCAGAATAACTTCATCACCTTTGTTTAACATAACTAGCGCCACATTTGCTAAAGATTGTTTAGCTCCAGTAGAAACTACAATTTGCGGTAAAGTAAATTCTAAGTTGTTATCGCGTTTAAATTTAGTAATAACAGCTTGTTTTAAATCGACATAACCATCTACTGGTGTATATCCGTTGTAGTTTTCGTTAATAGCATTAACAGCTGCTTCTTTAATAAAATCTGGTGTATTAAAATCTGGTTCTCCAAGACTTAAACCAATAATGTCTTTGCCTTCTTCTCTTAGTTCTCTAGCTTTTGCAGCCATAGCTAATGTGGCAGAAGTTGCCATATTTAAAATACGTTCAGATAACGGATTTGAATTCATAAGTGTAAATTAAGCTTGTTGTAAAGCAGGATTTATTCCCATTTGTCTTAAGTGGTTAAAATGAGCAATAATAGCTTTACGTGTGGTTTTATATTCGTTGTATGGTAAGTTGAATTCTTGTGCGGTTCTTTTTACTATTTCGCCAATTTTATTGTAATGTACGTGGCTAATATTTGGAAATATATGATGTTCTACTTGATGATTTAATCCTCCTGTATACCAGTTTATAATTTTGCTTTTTGCTCCAAAATTAACTGTAGTTTTTAATTGATGAATTGCCCAAGTGTTTTTCATTTTGCCATCTTCTTCTGGTAAAGGCATTTCTGCTTCTTCCATAACATGAGCTAACTGAAAAACAACACTTAAAATAAGTCCAGCTACATAATGCATAATAAAGAAACCTAATAAAACACTCCACCAAGACAAGCTAGTAAATGCAATAGGAATTACAATCCAAATGGCAACGTATAATATTTTAGAAATCACTAATTTACTCCAGTTAACAAATGGATTAGGGAATTTTCCGTAAGATAGTTTTCGTTTCATATAACGACTCATTTGTTGGAAGTCTGTTGTAATTGCCCAATTTATAGTTAATAAACCATAAAGCAATACAGAATAATAATGCTGAAATTTATGGTGTTTTTGCCATTCAGAATGTTTAGAGAAACGTAAAATACGTCCAGCTTCTAAATCTTCGTCGTGTCCATGAATATTAGTGTAAGTATGGTGTAATACGTTATGTTGTACTTGCCAGTTGTAAACATTACC
>NZ_JBELDZ010000009.1:0-47546 GCF_042094015.1 Aurantibacter sp.
AGCTTTAAATTTGTTAGATGATCTATAAAAGTCTTCTATTATTTCTTCACCAATTTGCTTGGTATTTCCATAAGGCGATTCTGCTTTTAAAACTGGTGCGGATTCTGTAATGGGTTGCTGCTTAGACTCGCCATAAACAGTACAAGACGAACTAAAAATAAAATTAGACAAATTATAGGTCTTTATATTTTGAAGTAAATTAACTAATGAAAACAAGTTGTTTTCGTAGTACATTAAAGGATTCTTTACACTTTCTCCTACGGCTTTAAAAGCTGCAAAATGTATAACGCCATCTAAATCCTGATTTTCTTTAAAAAAT
Organism: Aurantibacter sp.; assembly: GCF_042094015.1. Lineage (NCBI taxonomy): Bacteria > Pseudomonadati > Bacteroidota > Flavobacteriia > Flavobacteriales > Flavobacteriaceae > Aurantibacter > Aurantibacter sp. Next base: position 320 of record NZ_JBELDZ010000009.1, read on the forward strand.
TGATTAACTACTTCTCTATCTGATAAATCTATATTATGAAATTCTGGTTTTACATTAGTAATAGCTTCTATTCCATCTAAAACAGATAATCTTGTATTAGATAAGTTATCTATAACAATTACGTTATAACCCTTGTTTTGAAGCTCTACAACTGTATGAGATCCAATATAACCTAATCCGCCTGTAACTAAAATTTTCATAATTATGTTGAAATGCGTTAAGGGTTGAAATGGCATCCTTTTTTTGTTGCACTTATGCAAAAAAAGATATAATGGAAGACCTGACCAAAAGCCTATTTTTTTCTAGGCTTTTGGTAACGCCATAAAATTATCTATTAATAAATTCCTTAACTGTATCTGTAATAAACTTAATTTGATCGTCTTCTAATTCCGTATGCATTGGTAAAGAAATAACTTCTTTTACAAGTTGATTAGTTACAGTGAAATCTGCTTCATTGTAACGCGCATCTTTATATGCTTTTTGTGAATGTAATGGAATTGGATAATAAACCCCACAAGGAATATTATTAGCATTTAAATGCTGTACTAAAGCGTCTCTATCTACTCCTGAAACTTTTAACGTATATTGATGAAATACGTGACAATCACATACATCGCAAATACCATCACAACCATTTACGGTTTTAGGTGTGGTGATTTTAGTTTCGTTTTTAAACGCTTCGTTATATTTACTTGCTGCTTTTCTACGTGCTTTATTATAACCATCTAAAAGCGGTAATTTAGTATTTAAAACCGCTGCCTGAATAGAATCTAAACGTGAATTTACGCCAACAACATCATGATGATAACGTTCGTACATTCCATGATTTACAATTCCTCTAATAGTATGCGCCAAATCATCATCGTTAGTAAAAATAGCGCCTCCATCTCCATAACAACCTAGATTTTTAGAAGGAAAAAACGATGTAGATGCAACATGGCCAATGGTACCTGCTTTAGCTTTTGTTCCGTCTTTATATGTGTAAGTAGCACCTATTGCTTGAGCATTATCTTCTATTACAAATAAATTATGCTCTTTTGCTATTTCCATTACCGCTTCCATATTTGCATATTGTCCAAATAAATGCACAGGAACTATAGCTTTTGTTTTTGGTGTAATGGCTTTTTTAATAGCTTCTATATTAATATTAAAATCGTCTGGATTAACATCTACCAAAACTGGTGTTAAGTTTAATAGTGCAATAACTTCTACAGTTGCAGCAAAAGTAAAATCGGCAGTAATAACTTCATCACCTGGTTTTAGACCTAAACCCATCATAGCTACTTGTAAAGCATCTGTTCCATTTGCGCACGGAATTACGTGTTTTACACCTAAATAATTCTCTAGATTCTTTTGAAAATCTTTAACCAATGGTCCATTTATGTAACTTGTAGTATCTAAAACTGCTTGAATTTGAGTATTTACAGTTTCTTTTATTTTATTATACTGACCTTTAAGGTCTACCATTTGAATTTTCTTCATAGAAACAAATTTACAAAATTTCGTGTTGTTAAAACAACGAAAAAAAGTTTAAAGATTGGTATTTTAGCTTAAATATTTTATGATGCGTTTTATTTATAATATTTTCCTGTTTAAAGCTTCTATAATTATTCGCTTTTTGAGCCTTTTTAATTCTAAAATTAAAAAAGGTGTCATTGGCAGGTCAGAAACGTTTAATAAAATTCATCAAAATTTAAATTCATCTGACAAAACCATATGGTTTCATTGTGCTTCTTTAGGTGAATACGAACAAGGCCTACCTGTTTTTGAAGCTATTAGATTACATTACCCCAAACATAAAATAATATTAAGTTTTTTTTCGCCGTCTGGTTATGAAATTCGTAAAAACACTAAAATTGCTGATGTTGTTGTCTACCTATCTTTAGACACTTCTAAAAACGCAAAGCAATTTATTAACATATTAAAACCTGAATTATCCATATTTGTTAAATATGATATTTGGCCAAATTATTTAAACGAATTAAATAAATTAAATTTAAAAGCTGTATTAATTTCTGCAGCTTTTAGACCAAATCAAATTTACTTTAAATGGTATGGTGGACTGTTCACAAAAGCATTAAAATCTTTCGATTATATATTTACTCAAAATAACATTAGTAAAAAATTACTTTCTAGTATCAATTATAATAATGTAACAGTTTCTGGAGACACGCGTTTTGATCGCGTAAATAATCAACTAAAAACTGATAATACTTTAAGTTTTATTGAAGAATTTAAAGATAATAAAACAACAATAGTTTTTGGAAGTTCTTGGGAAGAAGATGAAAACGTATTTATCGATTTTATAAACAACTCTAATACTAGTACGAAATTTATAATAGCGCCTCACGAAATAAAAGATGAAACGATTAAAAGACTTCAAAATAACATAAAAAAAGACATCGTATTATTTAGCAATAAAGAGCACAAAAACTTAACTAACCATAAAGTCTTCATAATCGATACTATAGGCTTATTAAGTAAGATATATCGCTATGCAGATATTGCTTATGTTGGCGGAGCAATTGGCAAGACTGGCTTACATAACATCTTAGAACCTGCCACATTTGGAGTTCCGGTTTTATTTGGGAATAATCATAAAAAATTTCCTGAAGCAAAAGCATTAATCGATTTTGGTGGTGGATTCGAAATCTCCTCAAAAAAATCCTTTAACACAGTAATAACTTCTCTTACAGAGGACAAAATACTATTTACAAATAGCTCTAAAGCCAGTAAAGCATTCATAGCATCACAATTAGGTGCTAAACAGGCTATTACCGAATATTTATTCAAATAAATATTTGTTAAAATTGTTAAAATGCATTTTTTGTTGTTTATTTATGCTTTAAATTAATCAAACTACACAAAAAATGAAAAAAGTAATCTTATCTGGTGCATTATTGTTAGCAATGTGTGCATCAATTACATCTTGTAAAGAAGTTAAAGAAAATGCAGAAGCTGCTGGTGATGCTGTTGAAAATGCTGCTGACGCAACTGGTGATGCCGTAAACGATGCTGCTGATGCCGCTGGAGATGCTGTTGATGGTGCTATAGACGCTGCTGGTGACGCTGCTGATGCAACTGGCGATGCTATTGATGGAGCTATAGATGCTGCTGGAGATGCTGCTGATGCGACTGGTGACGCTATTGAAAATGCTACAGACAAAGCTGGAGACATGGTAGATGATGCTGTAGATGCAACAAAAGATGCTGCAAACAAAGTAGCAGAAGATGCTGCTGATAAAGCTGATGAAGCTGCAGATAAATTAAAAGCAAAAATAAACTAATTAAAATAGTTTATTCACACTTACCTAAAAGCTATTCTTAACTGAACAGCTTTTTTTTATGAAAAAAAATAAAATTTTTTGTAACATTTTAAAAAATCTCACGTATAATTATGCAGAAGACCTATTAATTTAAAGCCCAAACTTTTAAATGAGACAACTTAAAATTACCAAACAGGTAACCAATAGAGAGACCGCATCTTTAGATAAATATTTACAAGAAATAGGAAAAGTAGATCTTATTACTGCAGACGAAGAGGTAGAATTAGCCCAACGTATTAAAGCAGGAGATCAAATTGCCTTAGAAAAATTAACTAAAGCTAATTTACGTTTCGTAGTTTCTGTTGCAAAACAATATCAAAATCAAGGATTAACATTACCAGATTTAATAAACGAAGGTAATTTAGGACTTATTAAAGCGGCTCAACGTTTTGATGAAACTCGTGGTTTTAAATTTATATCATATGCTGTATGGTGGATTAGACAATCTATACTACAGGCATTGGCAGAACAATCTCGTATTGTACGTTTACCTCTAAACAAAATTGGTTCTATTAATAAAATTAATAAAACTTTTGCACATTTAGAGCAAGCACATGAACGTCCGCCAAGTGCAGAAGAAATAGCAAAGGAATTAGATATGACTATTAACGATGTTAAGGAGTCAATGAAAAATTCTGGAAGACATGTAAGTATGGATGCACCTTTAGTTGAAGGTGAAGATTCTAACTTATATGATGTTTTAAATTCTGGTGAATCTCCAAATCCAGATAGAGAATTATTACATGAATCTCTACGTACAGAAATTGAACGTGCTTTAGAAACTTTAACGCCTCGTGAAGCAGATGTTATTCGACTTTACTTTGGTTTAGGAAACCAACATCCAATGACTCTTGAAGAAATTGGAGAAACTTTTGACTTAACACGTGAACGTGTAAGACAAATTAAAGAAAAAGCAATTAGAAGATTAAAACATACGTCTAGAAGTAAAATTTTAAAAACGTATTTAGGATAATCTTATCTTAAATAAATAATTTTGAAACCCTTAGTTAACACTAAGGGTTTTTATTTTTAATATATTTGTGAAACTTAAAAACACAGCACTATGTCTTCAAATTTAATTGCACCATCTATGCTTGCAGCAGACTTTGGTAATTTACAACGTGATACCGAAATGGTTAATAATAGCGATGCTGATTGGTTTCACATTGACGTTATGGATGGTCATTTTGTTCCAAACATTTCTTATGGAATGCCAGTAATTCAAGCCATAAAAAAGCACGCTACAAAACCATTAGATGTTCATTTAATGATTGAAAAACCAGAGCGTTATATTGAAGAATTTGCAAGAGTTGGTGCAGATATTATTACAGTTCATTACGAATCTACAGTTCATTTACACCGAACATTAAGGCAAATTAAAGATGCAGGTTGTAAAGCTGGTATTGTTTTAAACTTAACAACTCCAATATCTGTTTTAGAAGACATTTTACCAGAATGTTATATGGTTTTATTAATGTCTATTAACCCAGGTTTTGGTGGACAAAAATTTGAAGAAATCACTTATAACCGAGTTAAGAAATTACGTAAAATGATAAACAAACAAGGCTTAGATACCTTAATCGAAATTGATGGTGGCGTTACAGATAAGAATATTGAGAAACTTGTAGAAGCAGGAGCAAATGTTTTTGTTGCTGGAAGCCACGTTTTTAAAAGTAAGCAGCAAATAGAAACAATTTCTACTTTAAAAAAATTAGCAAATAATTAATATTTTGCAAAATTAAACTTTAAAAGCTGTTTTACTTTCTCATAAAGGTTAGGGAAATGGCTTTTAAAATCTTCAGGTGTCTCTATAAAGTTTTCAATTAAAACTGCCAAAAACTCAAATTGGTTAGTAAACGCATAATCTCTAAAATATTTTGAAGCTATTAACTCTTTTCTTAAAGCTTCATTTTTACTTAAAAAAAGAGTTAAATCATTAAAACTCTTTTTAAAAATCTTAGAACTATAATCGTTTTGACTTAAACTATTAAAATGTATTGCATGTGTAAACTCATGTATTCCCAAGTTTAAATTATCGTTATCAATATCGTAACCTGACACAAAATCTTCCCAAGAAAACACAATAGCTTTTAAACTAGGGTTAAATTCCCCTTTATGATGATCATCATTAATAGTTGAATAAAACACTTTTGGATAAATAATAACACGCTCTAAAGCTTTAATTATATAATTTTTCATTCCAAAGGTAAGCATCACCGCTGTAGCTGAAATCAATAATTTTACTTCTTGTGTTATTTGAAAATCTTGACGAGCTATAAATTCTTTTTTATTCAAAACAACTGTCACACGATGCTCAAAAAAGCGTTGTCGCTTGGGAACTAAATTCTTGTAAAATTTAAAATTAGCTAACAAATACGCTTTATCTGCTTGAGGTAGAGTTTTTTTAAAAGGATAAAAATGAACTATTATAGATTTATTAAACAACCTATAGTAAAGCCTTTGAGAAAGCTTATACATTAAAAACAAAAAAACAAGAAATAGAAAAACATTAAAAAATAAATAAAATGTTTTATTCTCTATCACCAATAATTGGATACTATTCATAGTAAAAATATAGAAATTTATTACACAAAACGAAAGGCAAAAAATAAGACTTATAATAGTCTAATAAATTTCTTTACTTTTAATTAAGATAATTTAGTTTTAACAATATTTGAGATTGTTTTTCCATCTGCCTTACCTGCTAATTCCACACTTACTAAGCCCATAACCTTCCCCATATCTTTCATTCCTTGAGCTCCAATTTTTGCAATAATAGTTCCAACTATGTTTGCTACATCATCTTCAGACATTGCTTCTGGCAGAAACTGAGAAATTACTTTTGCCTCTGCTAATTCTGGTTCTGCTAAATCTTCTCTTCCTTGTTCTAAGTAAACAGCTGCACTATCCTTACGTTGTTTTACTTGTTTCTGAAGTATTTTTAATTCTTGCCCTTCGGTTAATTCTTCTTTCGCTCCACTTTCTGTTTGAGCCAATAAAATTGCAGACTTAACAGCTCTTAATGCTGTTAACGCAACTTTATCTTTATTTTTCATAGCAGTTTTTAATGCTGCCATAATATCTTGTGATAAACTCATTTTATTTGTTTTATTTAATTGCTAATATAAAAAAATAAAACCCAAGATAGAACACATCTATTTTGGGTTTTAGAACATTTCTGTAAACTACACTAATCTACGTTATCGTGTAAAAAAGAGTTATTACTTCTTAACTGAATATCATCATTATCATCTGTACCAAGCATTGTTTTTGATACATTGTTATCTGACGAATGCTGACCTTCTTCTATATTTAAACCTTGACGCTTATAAGCAGGAATTTTTTCTATATCGTCAATTTTTGAATTATTAAATTTATAATTAAATAATTTCATTTTTTGACGACGTTCTTCTGCTCTACTTTTTAATAATTCAGAAATTGGTGTATGTAAAGGATCTATATTTTCTTCAACAATTTCATTTTCAGTTTCTGAAACTAATGCACCAACAACTGTCTTTGTTTCAAAAAGAACTTCCTCTTCTAGATCACCAACTTCATCGACACTATTTATTAAAGACTCTTTAGTTTCATAATTATCTAAAGCGTAACGGATTTCTCCTGAATCAGTTGTTTCTGTTACTGGAATAATTTCTATTTCGTCCTTAACTTCTATTTGCTCTTCATCTTCTGTTAATTGATGAATAACAGGCTGAATTACTTGATTTTCTACAATTTCCTCAACAACATCAACTGTTTCTTCTAAATTAACTTCTGTTTTTACTTCCTCAAACTCCAAATCATTACTAAAAGGCAAATCAAAAGATAAAGTTATTTGCTGTTCTTCATCATCTTCAATTTCATTTACAACAATATCTTCTTGAGTTGAAGTAATAACAAAATCATTCAAATCTTCAGCATTAATAGAAACGTCTTCGTATACAACATCTATATTCTTAATTAATTCCGAAGTTGGAATCATCTCCAATTCTGCTTCTTCTTTAATTTCAGCTTGAGGTTGAACCGAGGTCTTAGAAGATACATTCACAATATCAAAATCCTCATCTAAATCTAATGTATGCTTTATAACTACTTCTGATTTTTTCTCAACAAAGACTGGTGTTTCAGAAACTACTGGAGCTTCTGGTTTTATAACTTCAATTTTAGGGGTTTCGTTTTTACCGTCTAAAGAATGTACAACTTTTTTAGTTTCTGTATTAGTAATTTCGTTTTGTTGTTCTACATCAAAACCTGTAGCAACAATAGTTACAGAAATAGATTCCCCTAAACCGTCTTCTTCTCCAACTCCCATAATAATGTTTGCACCATTACCTGCTTCATCTTGAATATGATCATTAATTTCTCCTATTTCATCAATAGTAATTTCCGAAGAACCTGAAACGATTAGCAACAATACGTTTTTAGCTCCTGTTATCTTATTATCATTTAACAATGGTGAATCTAATGCTTTTGTAATAGCTTCTAACGCTCTATTTGGCCCATCTGAAGTTGCAGATCCCATAATAGCAGTTCCACTATTACTTAGAACAGTTTTAGCATCCCGTAAATCAATATTTTGAGTGTAGTGATGTGTTATAACTTCAGCAATACCTCTAGATGCTGTAGCTAAAACCTCATCGGCTTTAGAGAATCCAGCTTTAAAACCTAAATTACCATAAACTTCTCGCAAATTATTATTGTTTATAACAATTAAGGAATCTACTTCTTTACGCAATTTCTCAATTCCTATTTGTGCTTGTTCATTACGCATTTTACCTTCAAACTTAAATGGAATAGTAACAATACCAACAGTTAAGATATCCATATCTTTAGCCATTTTGGCTATTACCGGCGCAGCACCAGTTCCTGTTCCTCCACCCATTCCTGCTGTGATAAACACCATTTTTGTATTGGCATCTAACATACGTTTTATCTCTTCGTAACTTTCAACAGCAGATTGTTCTCCAACAGTTGGGTTTGCTCCTGCTCCCAACCCTTCTGTTAGGTGAACACCTAATTGTATTTTATTAGGTACACCACTGTTTTGTAAAGCTTGAGAATCTGTATTACATATTACAAAATCTACACCTTTTATTCCTTGTTGAAACATATGGTTAATAGCGTTGCTTCCTCCGCCACCAACACCTATAACTTTAATTACATTTGATTGGTTTTTTGGCAAATCAAATGAAATACTTTCGAATTCGTTGTTGCTGCTCATAAATTCTAATTTCTTTGTTTTCTCTTGTACTTTTAACTATAAACTTTAATATTATTAAGAAGAAATATTCTTAATTACTCTGCGTTATCTAAAAAATCTTTTATTCTTGATGTGAAATTTTCTATAAACGAACGTCTCTCTTTTTTGGGAGTAGTTGGATTTACTTCAATTTCTTGCTCTTCTTCAAGTTGGTTTTCTGAAACTGCTTCTGTAAAATCTGGTGTTTCATTTACTACTTGAGTACTTTGATCAACATCTTCTTCTAAAGCTTCGACTCGTTTACGTTCTTGACGCTCTAAACCATCCATAACCAATCCTACTGCAGTTGCAAATAATGGACTAGTTACAGCATCATCACTATCTCCTGCCAAATGTTCATTTGGATAACCAATTCTCGTATCCATTCCGGTTATATACTCTACTAATTGTTTTAAATGTTTTAACTGACTTCCGCCACCTGTTAAAACAATTCCAGCTATTAATATTTTCTTTTGTTCTTCGTGTCCATAATTTTTTATTTCCACATAAACTTGTTCAATAATTTCCACTACTCTAGCGTGAATTATTTTTGATAAGTTCTTTAAAGTGATTTCTTTTGGATCTCTACCTCTTAAACCTGGTATAGAAACAATTTCATTTTCCTTATTCTCTCCTGGCCAAGCACTACCGAATTTAACCTTTAATAATTCTGCTTGCTTTTCTATTATAGAACAACCTTCTTTTATATCTTCTGTGATTACGTTTCCTCCAAAAGGAATAACAGCTGTGTGACGAATAATACCATCTTTAAAAATAGCTAAATCTGTTGTTCCTCCACCTATATCAATTAATGCAACTCCAGCCTCTCTTTCCTCTTGGCTTAACACTGCATTTGCAGATGCTAATGGTTCTAATGTAATTCCTTCTAATTCAATATCTGCTGTTTGTACACAACGTGCTATATTTCTAATAGAAGTTACTTGACCAACGACAACATGGAAATTAGCCTCTAAGCGACCGCCATACATTCCTATAGGTTCAGTTATTTCTGCTTGCCCATCTATTTTATATTCTTGAGGTAAAACATGAATAATTTCCTCTCCAGGTAACATTACTAATTTATGCACCTGATTAATCAAACGATCAATGTCATCTTCATTTATAACCGTTTCTGCATTAGAACGCGTTATATAATCACTATGCTGTAAACTTCTAATATGTTGTCCGGCAATACCTACAGTAACGCCATCAATTTTTTCAGAGGCTGCAACTTCTGCCTCTTGAATTGCTAATTGAATAGATTGAATTGTCTGTGTTATATTATTTACAACACCACGATGCACACCTAAACTTTTCGACTTACCAATACCTAAAATCTCAACCTTACCATAATCGTTTTTACGACCAATCATAGCCACAATTTTTGTGGTTCCTATGTCTAATCCTACTGAAATATTTTGTTCCATAACTTAAAATTTGGTACAAACAACTTGGTTATCAAATTGCAAATTCACTACTTTATATTTACTTAAAACATTATCATTATTAGCCTTAATAAAAAATGCTTTTAGGTTATTTATTTTTTTCTCTAATTGATTTAAAGTTCCAAGCTGTACTACAAAAGCAGCAGATCTTAACTTTAACTCTATTGTTTTATCATCATTTTGATGAATCTCTACAACTTGTTTCTTTAAAAAGTCATCACTTTTAATATAATTTGCAATAGCAAATACTGTTTGCAAATCAGTTTTAACAACTTTCCCTGTAACTAAAGGCACACGTTCTGTATAATTATTAGATAAAGGCATAAATTCACCATTACTATCTATATAAAACTGTGTTGTACCAAAAACACGTGCTACTGGTTGTTTTTGTTCAACTTTTGCACTTAATTGCCCGAGCACATTAACGTAAACCTCTGCCTTTGAAACCATTGGGTTCTTTGTTAAAGACAACTCTAAACCATTCAAATCTAAAACTTCTTTTGTTACGTTTTGAACACTGCCTTGACTTTGTATTAACAAGTTACTAACAGCTTGAGAGGTGATAAATAGATTAGTATTTGAACCAACAAAAGAAATTTCTGGAACACCAACCTCTCTTTTATTATTTTTTGAAGACGAAAAAGACCAGATTGTTATCAAAAAAATAAACAATCCTGAAAACCTTAAAAATGTATAATTAATCCTCATTAAGCAAAGCTCCTTTTATTGATTTAACTTCTACTCCAATATCTCCTGCACCCAAAGTCAAAATTACTTTAGCTTTTGAGGCTTTTATCTCTTTAATTAAATTTTCTTTTTGAACTAATTTTTTATTCTTATTCTTAATTTTATCAAGCAACCATTTTGAGGTTACACCATTAATAGGCAACTCTCGTGCGGGATAAATATCTAACAACAAAACTTCATCAAAATGTGATAAACTCTCTGCGAATTCTTCGACAAAATCTTGCGTTCTTGAAAATAAATGTGGCTGAAAAGCTACCAAAACCTCTTTATCAGGATACATTTCTCTAACCGCTTGATGCACTGCATTTATCTCTTCTGGATGATGCGCATAATCATCTACGTAAACCAAATCATCTGATTTAATTTGATAAGAAAATCGTCTTTGAACGCCTTTAAAGTTAATTAGTGCAAGTTTAAGTTTATCAACACTACAACCATGCTCTAAAGCCATCGCTAAAGCGACTAATGCATTAGATAAATTATGTCTTCCTGGAAAACTAAAACTAAACCCTTTATGTGTTTCTTTTGGCGTTTTTACATCAAAGAAGTAACTATTATCTTTTATAGCAATATTATTGGCGCAATAGTCAGAATCGTCTTCTATACCATATGTCAAACCTTCAATTGGCAAACCATTTTTAACAAATAATTTCCCATTTGGTTTTATCTTTTTGGTAAAATCTAGAAAAGATTGGTGTAACGCTTCTTTACTTCCATATATATCTAAATGATCTGCATCCATAGACGTAATACAAGCTAAATCTGGTGATAATGTCAAAAATGACCTGTCAAATTCATCAGCCTCTATAACACTTACCTTATCGCCATTCAAAATTAAATTAGAATTATAATTCTCACTAATTCCACCTAAAAAAGCAGTCATTTCTACATTACAAAAACGCAACAAATGACCTAGAATTGTGGATGTCGTTGTTTTACCGTGTGTTCCCGCAACCGCTAAACTATAAGTATTTTCTGTAATTATTCCCAACACCTCAGAACGTTTCATAATTGTATATGGGCTATTTTTAAAATACGCCATTTCTCGGCTATTTTTTGGAATTGCAGGCGTATAAACAATTAATGTACTATCGTAATTTAAAAAAGACATTGGAACATTTGAAACAGAATCTTCATAATGGATTTTAATTCCTAGATCTTCTAATTCTGATGTTAGCTTTGTTTTTGTTTTATCGTATCCCGCAACAATCTTTCCGTTGGCGTGAAAATAACGCGCCAAAGCACTCATACCTATTCCTCCAATTCCTAAGAAATAAATATTAGACCATATAATTTGACTTGTATGTGATTGCTTTTGACTCATTTACTTTAAAAGTTTTTCAACTTCGTTTACAATATCTTTTGTAGCATTTACTAATGCTAATTCTTTTATATTTCTACTTAACAACTGCTGTTTTTCTTCTGAATTAATCAACTCAGAAAACTGTACTTCAAATCGATTATCTAATTCTTTTTGAGAGATAAGAATTGCGGCATTTTTAGTTGAAACAGCCTCCGCATTTTTAGTTTGATGATCTTCCGCTACATAAGGCGATGGAACAAAAACTACTGGCTTACCAACAATACACAATTCTGAGACCGAACTTGCTCCAGCTCTAGAAATTATAATATCAGCAGCAGCATAAGCCAAATCCATTCGATTTAAAAAAGTATGCACTTGCACATCTTCTACTTTACTATATTTTTCAAAACGTTCTTGATATAATTTACCGCACTGCCAAACCACCTGAATATTATTAGATTTAAAATAATCTAATTCTTTTTCTATCAACTCATTTATAGCTTTAGCGCCTAAACTTCCACCAAGTACTAACACTGTTTTTTTATCTTTTTTTAAATTAAAAAACTTTTTAGCTTCATTAACTTTAGAACTAATATCTAATAAATCTTGCCTTACTGGATTTCCTGTAAGTTGAATTTTATTTTTTGGAAAAAAACGTTCTAATCCAGAATAAGCAACACAAATTCTATTCGCTCGTTTTCCTAATAATTTATTTGTAATTCCAGGATACGAATTTTGCTCTTGTATTAAAGTGGGCACGGATTTCAAATTAGCCATTTGCAATAATGGTCCGCTTGCAAATCCACCAGTACCAATAGCAACATCTGGCTTAAACTTTAAAATAATTTTATATGCATTATACAAGCTACTTATTAACTTAAATGGAAACATTAAATTCTTAACACTTAAACTACGTTGCAAACCAGAAATCCAAAGTCCTTTTATAGCGTATCCTGCTTGAGGTACTTTTTCCATTTCCATTCTATCTTTTGCACCAACAAACAAAAATTTAGCTTTTGGAAAACGTAATTTCAACTCGTTAGCAATAGCAACCGCTGGATAAATATGCCCACCAGTTCCTCCGCCGGAAAGAATAATTTTATATGCTTTAGTCCTTTTTTCCATTACAATGCTTCTGATAAAATTTCTAAAGGATTATCCTCTAAATCAGAATCTAATTCCTCGTTTTCTTTTTGTTTTATTTCTTCTCGCTTAGCACTAACACTTAATATAATTCCTATAGCTAAACAAGACATCCAAATACTAGTTCCTCCACTACTTACTAATGGCAAGGTTTGACCTGTAACAGGAAACAACTGCACCGCTACAGCCATATTTATCATTGCTTGAAAAATAATAGGTAATCCAACACCAAGGACTAATAGTTTTCCAAAAACAGAATCGCTTTTTTGCGCCACAATAACTATTCTTAATAGCAACAACATATAGGCTACAAATAAACCTAAACCACCAATTAAACCAAACTCTTCAATTATTATTGCAAAAATAAAATCTGATGATGATTGTGGTAAAAAATTCTTCTGAACACTTTTACCTGGTCCAACACCACTAATTCCACCAGATGCAATAGCTATTTTAGCTTTTTCTATTTGGTAATCTTCTGCTTTATCTTCAACATTTGTAAAACTATCTATTCTACTCATCCAAGTATCTACACGATTTGGCATTGATTCTGGAAAAGCCTTTGCAACCAAAACAAACATTGTTAATCCTATTAAACCTGCACCAATAATTGCTACTAAATACCTTAAAGGATAACCGCCTAAAAAGGTTAACACTAAAACCATAACAAATATAATGGCTGTTGTAGAAAAATTACTTGGTAATATTAAAGCCAAAACAATAAAAACAGGACCCCAAAGCGGCACGATAGAATCTTTAAAAGTAATATTCTCATCTTTAACTTTTGATAAATATCTAGCAACATAAACCATTAAAATAACCATTGCCAAAGTAGATGTTTGAAACGACCAACCTACAATTGGAATCTTAATCCATCTACTTGCATTTGCTCCTTCAATAGTTGTTCCTTGAAACATTGTAACCACCAATAATACAATTACAAATGGCATTGCCATTAAAGATAAACCTCTAAAATAACGGTAAGGAATTTTATGCACTGCAAACATTATAGAAAACCCTAAAACCAGATGTACAAAATGTTTTACTAAAAATGAAATTGTATTTCCATTTCCGTAGGTATATGCTAAGTTACTTGAAGCACTATAAACCGGTAAAAAAGAAAACATAGCCAATAGAGCAACAATAGCCCATATTAACCTATCTCCTTTTATATTTTGAAATATTTGTTTCATTATTTACTTAAAATGAATAACTAAAGGTTCTTTTTTATTCTATAAATTTCTAACAGCTTGTTTAAATTGCCTTCCTCTATCTTCATAATTTTCAAATAAATCAAAACTCGCACAACAAGGCGACAACAATACGTTTTCTCCAGATTCAGCTATTTTATATGCCACCTTTACAGCTTCACTCATAAATTCAGTTTCTACCAAAACGTCAACCATACCACCAAAATCTTCTTTTAATTTTTCATTGTCTTTACCTAAACAAATAATAGCTTTCACTTTTTCGTTTACAAAAGCAAACAATTCAGAATAATCGTTTCCTTTATCTACACCACCAACTATCCAAACCGTAGGCGCATCCATACTTTCTAAAGCATAATATGTTGCATTAACATTTGTTGCCTTAGAATCGTTTATATACTGAACCTTATTTATTTTTAAAACATTTTCTAAACGATGCTCAACACCTTGAAAATTCTCTAAACTCTCACGAATAGTTTGTTTTCGTATTTTAAGTAAGCTTGCTACTGCAGAAGCTGCCATAGCATTTTTAATATTATGTTTTCCGCTTAACGCTAAGTTTCTTGTTGGCATAGTAAAGGTGTTATTATTTATGGTTACTGTTAGGTTGTTATCTTTTAAATAAGCACCATTTTCGAAGGTTTTAGTTAACGAAAAAGGTAGTAATGTTGATTTTATATTATGTGAAGCGATGTAATTAATTAAAATTTCATCGTCTGCATCGTAAATTAAATAGTCCGCTTCTGTATGATTTTGAACAATTCTAAATTTTGAAGCCACATAGTTTACTAATTTATAGTCATATCTATCTAAATGATCTGGCGTTATGTTTGTTATTACTGCTATTTTAGGATTAAACACATAGCAATCATCTAACTGAAAACTACTCACCTCCAAAACATAATTAGGATAATTAAAATCCAAAACTTGCAAAGCAAAACTGTCACCAATATTACCACCCAAACCAACTTCTAATTCTTGTTTTAAAATATGATGCGTTAATTTAGCTGTTGTTGTTTTACCATTACTTCCAGTAATAGCAACACAAGTAGCATCTGTAAATTCTGTTGCGAATTCTATTTCAGATATTACTTTAGCAGTTTCTCTTAATTTCCTTACTAATAGTACTGAATCTGGAATTCCAGGGCTCTTCATTACTACATCTGCATCTAGTATTTTAGATTCAGTATGCTGCTCTTCTTCAAAATCGATATTATTATCTTGAAGTATCTTTTTATATTTCGGTTTTATTTTACCTTTATCAGACACAAAAACGTCGTAACCTTTAGCTTTAGCTAAAAGCGCAGTTCCTGTTCCGCTTTCGCCAGAACCTAATACGACTATTTTTGATTTCTGATTCATATTAATTCTATCTTAGTTTTAATGTAACAATCGAAAGGATTGCTAAGAAAATTCCTACAATCCAAAAACGTGTTACAATTTTACTTTCATGAAAACCACCTTTTTGATAATGATGATGCAAAGGAGACATTTTGAATATGCGTCGTCCTTCACCATATTTTTTACGTGTATATTTAAACCAAGTTACTTGTAGAATAACAGACAAAGATTCCGCAAAGAAAATTCCACACAGTAATGGTATTAAAAGTTCTTTTCTAACAGCAATAGCAATTACAGCTATAATTCCACCAATAGTTAAACTACCCGTATCTCCCATAAAAACTTGAGCCGGAAATGTATTATACCACAGGAAACCAATTAACGCACCTGCAAAAGCCGCTATAAAAACAACAAGCTCGCCTAAACGTGGAATAAACATCACATTTAGATAATCTGAGAAAACAATATTCCCGGAAACAAAAGCAAAAACAGCTAAAGCAAACACTATAATGGCAGAACTTCCAGCTGCCAAACCATCTATTCCATCTGTTAAATTAGCACCATTAGACACTGCGGTTATGATAAATATTACGATGGGAATAAAAATTAGCCAAGCATACTTACCTGTTTCGTCTCCAAACCAAGACGTAATTTTTGCATAATCAAACTCATTATCCTTTACAAAAGGAATAGTTGTTTTTAAAGACTGCTCTTCTGCCTTAAACTCTTTTACTGTATTTTGACTAATTTGTTCTGTTGAAAACTCAGCACTTAAATTCTCTTGCTTTATAGTAACTCCTGGATGGAAATACATAACACAACCTACAAAAACCCCTAACCCAACTTGACCTAAAACCTTAAATTTCCCACTTAAGCCAGCTTTATCTTTCTTAAAGACCTTAATATAATCGTCAGTAAAACCAACTATTCCCATCCAAATTGTGGTAACAATTAGCATTATAACATAAATATTTTCAAGCTTAGCAAATAATAACACAGGAATTAAAGTGGCCAAAATTATTATAATCCCACCCATAGTTGGTGTTCCAGCTTTTTCTACTTGCCCTTCTAAACCTAAATCTCTAACAGATTCTCCAACTTGCATTTTTTGTAGAAGTGAAATAATTTTCTTTCCGAAAATTGTTGAAAACAACAATGAAAATATAATAGCCAAAGCAGCACGAAATGTGATGAATTGAAACACACTTGCTCCTGTTAATTGGTATTCTTTTTCTAAAAATTCGAATAGATAGTATAGCATCTGTAAATTTATTTATCTAGTTGGTTTAATAATTCTGTAACGATTTTCAAATCGTCAAAATCCGACCTTACACCTTTAACATCTTGATAAGTTTCATGACCTTTTCCTGCTATTAAAATAATATCACCCGCATTTGCCATTTGACAAGCTGACTTAATAGCTTGTTTTCTATCTGAAATTGATAGTGTTTTTTTGAAATTTTGAGCATCTACACCTTTTTCAATATCGTCTATAATATCCTGAGGCTCTTCGGTTCTTGGATTATCACTTGTAAAAACGACCTTAGTACTTAAATCTGAAGCAATATGTCCCATTTTAGGCCTTTTCGTTTTATCTCTATCTCCGCCACAACCAACAACTGTAATTAGTTCTTCGTTTTTAGTTCTTATAGAGTTAATCGTTTCTAATACATTTTTTAATGCATCTGGCGTATGTGCATAATCTATAATTGCTGTAATTCCAGTATTAGAAACGATATATTGAAAACGACCGCTTACCGATTCTAGAACTGAAAGCTGTCTTAATATTTCCTGACTTTCTAAGCCTAATAATTCTGCAGTAGCATAAATTGCCAACACGTTATAAGCATTAAAATTACCTATTAGCTTAGTCCAAACTTCTTGATTATTAATTTTTAATAACAATCCACTTAATTGATTTTCTAAAATTTTAGCTTGATAGTCGGCGATACTTTTTAAAGCGTAAGTTTGTTTTTTAGCTGCAGTATTTTGCAGCATAACCATTCCATTTTTATCGTCTGCATTAGTTAATACGAAAGCTGTTTTTGGTAATTGATCAAAAAAACGCTTTTTAACATCGCGATATTCTGCAAACGTATCGTGATAATCTAAATGATCGTGACTTAAATTCGTGAAAATTCCACCTTCAAAACTCAACCCTAAAGTTCTGTTTTGATCAATTCCATGAGAGCTTACTTCCATAAAACAGAAGTCGCAACCAGCAGCATTCATTTCGTCTAAATAATAATTTATTGTAATTGAATCTGGCGTTGTATGTGTAGCTGGGAATTCGACATTATCTATCATTACCTTCACCGTTGATAATAAACCTACCTTATATCCTGCATTTTTAAACAATTGATATAATAATGTAGCAATAGTTGTTTTCCCGTTAGTTCCTGTAACACCAACTAAACGCAATTTAGATGAGGGATTTTCAAAATAATTTGCTGCCATTATTGCTAAAGCCACAGAAGTATCTTTAACCTGAACATAAACAATCTTTTCATTTATTTTACTTGGTAAGACCTCACATACAATAACTTTAGCACCTGATTCAATCGCAGATTCAACATATTTATGTCCATCCACAACACTTCCGTTAATAGCTATAAAAACATCGTTTACCTCTACAGATTTAGAATTAAAACGAAGCGCATTAATTTCTATCACTGGATTACCAACAACACTTTCTATAGACACTTTGTATAGTATATCTTTTAACTGCTTCACTAAACGTTTAATATTATAGTTTGATTTCGTTTTATTTTTACACCTTTTGCTATAGATTGCGTTTTTACTTTTCCAGTTTTAGAAAACTGAACCTTTAACCCCATATTTTCCAAAAGAGCTACTGCATCCATTATTGGCATTCCAATTACACTTGGCATTATAGTTAAATAAGTACTTGACTTGTCGTCATACATATTATAAGATTTATCAACCTGAGCTATATTAATATTTAAAGATGTCAACTCATCTTCAACTGGTGTATCTGTAAATATTTTTTGAGCCACTTTTTTAAATACTGGACCAGAAACATCTGCCCCATAATAACCAACACTTTTATCTGGTTCATGGATTACCACAATACAAGAATATTTAGGATTGTCTGCTGGAAAAAAACCAGCAAAAGAAGATATATAAGCTAACTTATCTTTATTCTTATAATCTTTTTGACACGTACCTGTTTTACCCGCCATAGAAAAATTCTTAGAATATAAACCATGACCTGTTCCGTGTTTTTTCTCTACTACATTTTTAAGTAATTGTTTTACTTTAGCTGTTGTTTCTTTAGAGCAGATTTGCTTGTTTATGACTTCCTTTTCAAAAGGCACAATTACCTCATCAAATCGTTTTACTTCTTTTAAAAATTTTGGTTTTACCATTTCACCACCATTAGCAATTGCATTGTAAAATGTAAGTGTTTGCAATGGCGTAAACGAAACTCCGTAACCGTATGCCATCCATTGTAAAGCAATTCCAGACCAACGTTTATTTTTAATTCTTGGGTCAGGAATTATTGGTTTTGGCTCTCCAATAATTGGTAAATCCAAATCTGTATTTAGATTCATTGCGTAAAGTCTATCAACAAATTCTGATGGTTTTTTTCTATATGCTTTATCTATAGCAGTAACCAATCCTGTATTTGAAGACACTTCAAAAGCCTTAGATAAAGTAATTTTACCATAACCACCATGTTTAGAATCTCTTACTTTTTTACCATAATAGCTTAAAACACCTTTTTTAGTATCTACTACATCACTTGTATCTACTTTTTTATCTTCTAAAGCAGCTGTTAACGCTATTAGCTTAAAAGTAGATCCAGGCTCATGAGATTCTCCAACAGCATAATTTAATCTTTCATAATAATAACCCTTACTATTTCTACCCAAATTAGATATAGCTTTAATTTCTCCTGTTTCAACCTCCATAACAACCACACAACCATGATCTGCCTTATACTTTTCTAGTTGTTCCAAAAGCGCATGATGAGCAATATCTTGAATATTTACATCTATAGTTGTATATACATCTAAACCATCTTTTGGCTCTTTTTGATTAGAATCTGAAATCGGTTTCCATTGTCCTTTTCCAATTTTTTGCTTTAAATGCAGTCCATCTGTACCTTTTAAATAAGTTTCACCATAAGCACCATCTATTCCTGGTCTTGTAATATTTCCATTTGCATCTTTACGCTCATAACCAATAGTCCTTTGAGCAATTCCACCTAACGGATATTCTCTTTTTGTATTTTGCTCTACAATAAGTCCACCTTTATAAGCTCCAAGATTTAGCAATGGCAAGTTTCTAAACCACACATAGTCTGAGTAACCAATATCTCTAGCTAATAAAAAATAACGGTTCTTATTTTTACGCTCTTTCCTTAATTTCTTAGTATAATAAGAAGGTGTATTTCCAAAATAAACAGATAAAGAATCTGACAAATCACCAATATGTTTTTCAAAACGTTTACTTGTTGACGTTAGCAAGTCTAACCTAATGTCATACTTAGGAATTGAAGTGGCTAACAAATCACCATTTGCAGAATACACATTTCCGCGATTTGCTGGAACAACCATAGCCTTACTTGAAATCTTCTCAGCTAAGGCACGATATTTGTCCCCCTGAACAAACTGAATAGACAACAGCTTAAGCACTACAAGTATCCCGAAGAAGAACATACATCCTGCCACAAAATACAATCGATTCAATATGTCTCTCTCGTTTACTGCCAATTTACTCTTCTTGAAATGATTTTACTAGGATCTTTTTTGGTGGAATATCTGAAGGCACAATACCTTTTATTTTCATTTTCTCTACAATTGACGATTCCATTTTCAACTGCATCAATTCGGTTCGCCCATCAGACAAAGCGGATCTTAATTCTTTAACTTGATTTGTTAAGCGTGCAATTTCGTGTACCTTTTTATCAGCACTATGCGAACTTCCAATCATAACCAAAGCCAAAACAGAAATAAACAAAATGACACGCCAATTCTTAAACGAATCATCGCTTACCAAAAACTTACCTCGCAATATGTTATAAAATCCTTGTTTCATTATATTTTTTGAGCCACTCTAAGTTTTGCGCTTCTAGCCCTATTATTAATCTTAATTTCTTCTTTAGACGGAATAACCAAACCACCAACTTTTTTTAAAGGCACTTCAAAGTTTCCAAACATATCACGTTCTGGCTCACCTTCAAATAAACCATTTCTTATAAAACGCTTTACCAATCTATCTTCTAGAGAATGGTACGATATTAAACTTATTCTACCATCTGGTTTCAAAACTTCCGGCATTTGCTTTAAAAATTCTTTTAATACTTCAATTTCCTGATTTACCTCAATTCTAATAGCCTGATAAACCTGTGCTAATATTTTATTCTCATACCTTGGTGACAAAAACTTAGCCAGTGCTTTTTTTAATTGCTCGCTAGTTACAATAGGATTATCTTTTCTTGCTTCAACAATAGTTTTTGCTATTGCTGACGCTGAACGCAACTCTCCATATTGCGCTATTACATTTCTTAATTGATCTTCCTCATATTCGTTAACTACATTATATGCAGACAATTTAGATTTCTGATTCATTCGCATATCTAAATCAGCCTCAAAACGCGTAGAGAAACCCCTTTCAGCTACATCAAATTGATGAGATGACACTCCAAAATCACCCAAAACACCATCAACTTCTTTTACACCATAAAATCTTAAAAAACGCTTTATGTATCTAAAATTCTCCTCAATCAAAGTAAATCTTGGGTCGTCTAACTTATTAGCTACTGCATCTGGATCTTGATCGAATGCAAACAACTTTCCATTTTCACCTAAACGCTTTAAAATCTCTTTTGAATGTCCGCCGCCGCCAAAAGTAACATCAACATATACGCCATCTGGCTTTATATTTAAACCATCAACGGTTTCGTGTAATAAAACAGGATTATGATATTCCATTGTCTTCATCTTCGTTACCCATTACTTCCTCCGCTAAGTCTGCAAAATCTAATGCAGCTTCATCTATAACTTCTTCGTACTTCGTTTTATCCCAAATTTCAACAATATTAACAGCAGAAGACAAAACCACTTCTTTTGATATACCTGCAAAAACCACTAAATCTTTAGGGATAAGTAATCTACCATTTGCATCTACCTCAACCACTTTTACACCAGCAGTGAAACGACGAATAAAATCGTTATTCTTTTTTTTAAAACGATTAAGCTTATTTACTTTCTGCATTAATTGCTCCCATTCTTCCATTGGATACAACTCCAAACAAGACTGAAAAACAGCTCTTTTTAACACAAAACCATTTTGCACAATAGGCGACAACTGTTTTTTTAAAGCCACAGGTATTGCCAACCTTCCTTTGGCATCTGCTTTACATTCGTATGTTCCTATTAATGAGTTCACAAGAAATTTTACAATAATCAGATTTAATGTTCAAATATATTGAAAATAATACCACTTTTTACCACAAAAACCCACATTGTTAATAACTTAATGTTTTATGAACTCTTTTTAACACTTCAAAAAACAGTTTATAAAAAAATTAAAGTGTAATAAATAAGATTAGGTATTGATTTTTAGTGGAATTAACTATATTTGTTTTTCTATGAGACTAGAATAGATTAATGACGCATCAATTAACCACAGAAGGCAAATACACATACCTAGAAGTAGGTAAGGGCACACCTTTACTAGTCCTTCATGGTTTAATGGGCGGATTAAGTAATTTTGATTCTGTAACAGAGCACTTTAGCCAAAAAGGCTACAAAGTAATTGTTCCAATATTACCTTTGTACACAAAATCACTTTTAAAGACTAACGTAAAAGCTTTTTCTAAATATGTTTACGAGTTTATTCAGTTCAAAAAACTAGATCAAGTTATTTTATTAGGAAACTCTTTAGGAGGACATATCGGTCTATATCTTACCAAATTACATCCAGAATGTGTTAAGGCACTAATTATTACAGGTAGCTCTGGTTTGTATGAAAGTGCAATGGGAAGTGGATACACTAAACGTGGCGATTACGAAGTGATTAAAAAGAAAGCACAAGATGTTTTTTACGATCCTGCTATAGCCACTAAAGAAATTGTAGATGAAGTTTACGAGACAGTAAACGACAGAAATAAACTAATCAAAACTTTAGCTATTGCCAAAAGTGCTATTAGACACAATATGGCTAAAGAATTACCTAAAATGACTACAGAAACTTGTATTATTTGGGGTGAAAATGACATAGTAACACCTCCAGAAGTTGCCGAAGAATTTCACAGTTTATTACCAAATTCTGAACTGTTTTGGATTGACAAATGTGGCCATGCTGCAATGATGGAACATCCTGAAGAATTTAACCAAATTTTAGATTCTTGGTTAACCAAACACAAACTATAACACAATTTTATTATGCATATTAAGTCAGCAGAATTTTTAGTAAGTAATTCTGAGGTATCAAAATGCCCAAAAGATTTAATTCCTGAATACGCGTTTATTGGAAGAAGTAACGTTGGAAAATCGTCTTTAATTAATATGCTAACTAATAAAAAAAATTTAGCAAAAACTTCTGGAAGACCAGGAAAAACTCAACTTATTAATCATTTTAAAATTAATAATGAATGGTATTTAGTGGATTTACCTGGCTATGGTTATGCTAGAGTTAGTAAATCTTCTAAAAAAACATTTCAGAAATTTATTACTCAATATTTTAACAAAAGAACACAATTAGTTACTGCTTTTGTTTTAGTAGACATAAGACACTTACCACAACCTATAGATTTAGAATTTATGCAATGGATGGGAGAAAATGGCATTCCATTTTCTATAATTTTCACTAAAGCAGACAAATTAAAACCCAACGCAATAACTAAGCACGTTGAGGATTACAAAAATATAATGCTTGAAACCTGGGAAGAGATGCCAAACTATTTCATAACATCTTCCTCAAAGTTTATAGGCCAAGAAGACGTTTTAGGATATATTGGAGAACTTAATGATAATATGGAAAATCAAGGTTTTTTGAAGGATTAAATATAAAAGTTAAAGTAAGAAAACCAACTCTTTTTTAAAGTAATTTTCAATTAATGTTTTAGTAAAAGTGTCTGCTATTGATTTTTCAAAAAAAGCACTATATGTATTATTAATCTTTTGATGAAGACTAACTTCTTCATAAGGCTTAATTACTGAATTAAACAGCTCACCTAAAGCTTTATCATTAAATGAAATAACAGTAACACTACAAGAATCATCTATTATAACTCTTGATTTCTTATCTACTGATTCTAAATATAGATAATCAAAACTAGCAAGAAAAGGAAAACCTTCAACATCTAGATCATCAAAAAAAGCAAACAACTCTCTTGATGTCATCTCCTTAGACATTCGCAATTCCTCCATTGGATTATAATCAATTACAAATGGCAACATACAACAATCAGCTATTTCAAATTTTGATTCATGTACATCCGTAAAAAAATTCATCACCTTTTCAAATTCACCATCAACAAGAAAACTCCTCGTACTAGGTTTAAAAATTAATTCTGGTAATCTTTTATATTTCATACAATAGTAAAGTCTTATTGATTAAACACAACAACTTCAATTCTTCACATCTAAAGCATCGCGTAAAGCATTTCCAATTAACATAAACGCCATTACCAAAACCATAATACATAAGCCTGGCACTAAAGCTAAATATGGTTTCCCAAGAATAATATAATTATAATGATCTTTAATCATTGCGCCCCAACTTGCCATTGGCGGCTGAGCTCCAATTCCTAAAAAGCTTAAACCACTTTCTATTAAAATAGCAGCAGCAAAATTAGCTGCACAAATAACAATTACTGGCGCCATTATATTGGGCAATATATGTTTTGAAATTATTCTATAATTATTAAATCCTAAAGCTTTAGCTGCAGTAACATATTGTAATTCTTTAGCACTAATTATTTGTCCTCGAACTACTCTTGCCACTTCTACCCACATAGTTAATCCTACTGCAATAAACACTTGCCAAAAGCCTTTCCCTAAAGCTAAAGTTATAGCTATAACTAATAACAAGGTAGGAATAGACCACGTAATATTTATAATCCACATTATAAAAGCATCTATTTTTCCTCCAAAATACCCCGCTATACTCCCTAAAGTGATTCCTATTAATAAAGATATTAAAACCGCTATAAACCCTATAGAAAATGAAATACGCGAACCTATCAATACTCGACTTAACAAATCTCTACCGTATTTATCTGTTCCTAAATAAAAGGTTTTAGTCACAATTAAATCTTTTGGGTTTTTAGTGATTTTAGAAACATCTATTTGTTTCTTCTGACCTATTAACCCATCTGAAGCATATTCTGTGTAACTAATACTATTTCCTTCGATTTCATAAGATGATACAGGAATTTCTGTATTCGGATTTTTATTACCTAAAAACCATTTGCTAAGTGCACTTTGTGTTTTCTTTTGAGGTGAAGGCAACTCTATACAAGTCACTTTAAATCCGGGTGACTTACTATGAATACTCAATTGTATTTGATTAGCATTTTCAGAATTATCTGGCGCTAAAACATAAGCAAATAACGCAAAAAACCCTACAACAGCAACAACAACAAAACTGAAAACGCCCCAGAAATTCTTTTTGAATTTCTGGAGCGCAATACCTGTTAATGACGTTGATGTGTGTGTCAATTATTTAATATTTAACTATTCAATAAAACATTTAAAAGCAACTATTATAATAAAATAGTTCTTGACTACGCTCGAACAAAGAGCAAAGATTATCCTTTAATAGTCTCTGTTTTTTTTATTTCGTAAGTAGTTTTTAAATCTTGTAATACATGAATTGCTTCTTCCACATATACATCTTGATTTAAGGCTTTATGCCAGCGGTCACGTTTTTCTTTTAAGACTGTGTCTTGCTTAAATAAAGCTTCTTCATATGGTAAAGAATTAAACACTAAATCCGTTTTATACTCAGAAATTGAATCAAATTGTTTTGCTTCATTTTCGTTTTGATCTAACTCTGCTTTGTAAGCATTATAGTTTAAAGAATATTCTTTTTTATCCATTTTAGATTTTACCCATTTAGCGTTAGCTTCAATTAATCGCAATTGCTGATTAATCTTCATACGCTTTTTACTACTCTCTATAGTTTTATCATAATCAAAATAACGATTCCATTCTTCATACTTAGCTGGTTCTATTTTGTCCCAAGCAAGTGGGTTTTCTTGATCTCTTTCGCCTATATCAATAAAACTATAACGATCCGGAACAACAACATCACTGGTTACACCTTTTAACTGTGTAGAGCCACCATTAATTCTATAAAACTTTTGACGTGTTAACTTTAATGCTCCTAAATCTGTATGAGAGCTATTTCTAACCATGCGATTTAAATCTAACACATTTTGAACTGTTCCTTTTCCATAGGTTTGTTGACTTCCAATAATAATAGCGCGCTTGTAATCTTGCATTGCAGCTGCTAAAATTTCACTAGCAGAAGCAGATAATTCATTTACCATAATTACTAATGGCCCATCCCAAACTATAGATTTGTCTGTATCTTCTAAAACTTCTTGAGTTTCTCCTGCAGAACGAACCTGCACAATTGGTCCATCTTTAATAAAAAGACCAGCCATATCTACTACAGTTTTTAGAGATCCACCACCATTATTTCTTAGATCCAAAACCAAACCTTCTATGTTTTGCTCTTTAAGACGTTCAATTTCTTGACGAATATCTGAAGCTGCATTTCGCTCGTCGTAATCATTAAAATCTACATAAAAACGAGGTAAATTTATAATTCCAAATTTCTTATTTTCTTTTTCTACAATAGATGACTTTGCATAGGTCTCTTCCAACTCAACAATATCTCTAGTAATTGCAATATCCTCGATAGTTCCGTCTACTTTTCTAACCGTTAAAATAACCTTAGAACCTTTTGGACCTTTAATTAGCTTAATAGCATCGTCTATTCGCATCCCAACAATACTAACTGATTGTTTTTCTTTTTCTTGACGTACTTTTAAAATAACATCTTCAACCTCTAATTCTTCACCTCTCCAAGCTGGTCCACCAGAAATAAGCTCAACAATTTTAATATTATCTAATTTTTTTTGAAGTCTAGCACCAATTCCTTCTAATTTACCAGACATTTGCTGGTCAAATTTCTCTTTGTCTTTTGGCGCCAAATAAGACGTATGAGGATCAAACTCTTCTACTATAACATTTACATAAACGGAAAACCAATCTTCGCGCTCCATATCTTCTAAGTAGTCTGTGTAGTAAGAATCTAAAGAACTCAAAGTTTCTTTTCTTCCTTTAGCCTCTAATTCTTTAGATGACATTGTTTTAACATCTGTAGCATTTTCTAATTTAAAATCAGGTTTGTTTTCTGCTTCTTTTTGATCTAACAAATCGTCATAATTAGACAAAACTGTATATTTCAATTGTTTTCTCCAACGTTCTTTTAAAGCTTTCTTATTTTTAGTGAATTCTAAATTTTCAAAATCGGCATTATATAATTCTTGTTTTGAAAAATCAAAAGGCTTTTCTAAGATTTCTTTGTAATATTTCTTTGCTTCTTGTTGACGCTTTAACATTTTTTCGTTTACCAAATTGAAAAATGAAATATCGTACGCTTTAAGTTGATCATCTATCTGAGTTTCAAAAGCTTTAAATTCTTTTATATCTGCCTCAATAAAATAACGCTTAAATGGATCTACAGCTTGTAAATAATCGGAATAGATTTCTTTAGAAAAATCGTCGTTAAGATCTTTTGGCTCAAAGTGCAATTGCTCTAAAGCCATAGTTATAATCTGAATTAATAATTTATCTTTATTAGGATCGTTATCTACTTTAGACGTAAAGCTACAAGAGCCAAAAGCAAACAAAACTAAAAGTACTAAAACACTATAATTCCTCTTCATATAATAATCTGTATTTGGGTAATAATTCACTAATGTAAAGAAAAAACTATGCCAATAAAATGAATTAACTCTAATTTTTTGTTAAACTAGCCTAAATGTTATAAAACTAACTAAAATATGTATTTTTGTAATAAATAATTCAGCTTTAAATGTCTAAAAAACCTTTAATTTTAATAACAAATGATGATGGCGTAACTGCACCAGGAATAAAAGCATTGATAGATGTTATGCTAACTTTAGGAGATGTTTTGGTTGTAGCTCCAGATAGTCCACAAAGTGGAATGGGTCATGCTATTACATTAAACTCTGTGTTGCATTTAGATAATTTAACTCAAAAAAACGATAGCTACAAAACTTATAGTTGCTCCGGAACACCAGCAGATTGTGTTAAAATTGCTATAAACGAAGTTTTAGACCGAAAACCAGATCTTTGTGTTTCTGGAATCAATCACGGCTCTAACTCTTCTATAAATGTAATTTATTCCGGAACAATGAGTGCAGCTATTGAGGCTGGTATTGAAAGTGTTCCAGCTATTGGGTTTTCTTTATTAGATCATAATTGGAATGCAAACTTTGAACATAGTAAACCTTTTATTAAACAAATTGCAAAACAGGTTTTAGACAACAAACTACCTGAAGGCGTTGTTTTAAACGTAAACATCCCTAATTCGGACAACAAAAAGATTAAAGGTATTAAGGTTTGCCGACAAGCAAAAGCAAATTGGAAAGAAAAGTTCGACAAAAGAAAAACACCTCAGGGCAAAGATTACTATTGGCTTACAGGTGAATTTGAAAATTTAGATAAAGGAAAAGATACAGATGAATTTGCTCTAGAAAAACATTATATCTCTGTAGTTCCTGTTCAATTTGATTTAACAGCACATCACTTTTTACAACAACTTAATACATGGAATTTAAATGAAGAATAAAGATATAATCATAGGAATTGTAACAGGTATTATTACCACCATTATTGGAAGCATACTTTACCTTACGTTTTTTTCAAAATTTGACCTTGTAACATCTATTAAACAAGTTATGAGATTTAATTCTTTTAACAAACTTGTAAACCTAGGTGCTTTATTAAACTTAGCCGCTTTCTATTTCTTCCTTCATAAAGACCAAGAACTACGTGCAAAAGGTGTTTTAATTATCACGATTATTTTAGCATTTGTCTTTTTAATACAAAAACTATTTTAACTTAATGAAATACTACATTATAGCAGGAGAAGCCTCGGGAGATTTACACGGAAGTAATCTTATGAAATCGCTTTTATTACAAGATTCAAATGCAGAGTTTAGGTTTTGGGGTGGAGATTTAATGCAGAATGTTGGCGGTACTTTAGTTAAGCATTACCGAGATTTGGCATTTATGGGCTTTTTAGAAGTTATAATGAACCTTAGAACCATAACTAAAAACTTATCTTTTTGTAAAACTGACATTGAAGCTTACCAACCGGATACTATTATATTTATTGACTATCCTGGTTTTAATTTACGAATTGCTAAATGGGCGAAAGCTAAAAACATAACTACAGATTATTATATCTCGCCACAAATTTGGGCTTGGAAAGAAAGTAGAATTACTGCCATTAAGCGAGACGTAGATAATATGTATGTTATTTTACCTTTTGAGAAACCTTTTTATGAAGACAAACACAACTATTCTGTCAATTTTGTTGGTCATCCATTAATTGATGCTATCTTTAATAAAACAGACATTAATGAAACTGATTTTAGAACAACGCATAAGTTAAGTAGCAAACCTATTATTGCGCTATTACCAGGAAGCAGAAAACAAGAAATCTCTAAAATGCTTAGTATTATGCTTAGCATTACTGAAGAGTTCAAAGATTATCAATTTGTAATTGCTGGTGCTCCAAGTCAAGATTTTAGCTTCTATCAGACTTTTATAAACCAAGACAACATTACATTTATTAGCAATAAAACCTACGACTTACTAAGCATTAGTACTGCAGCATTAGTAACTTCTGGAACTGCCACTTTAGAAACTGGTTTGTTTAAAGTGCCACAAGTTGTTTGCTACAAAGGTAGTTGGATTTCTTATCAAATAGGAAAACGATTAATTAATTTAAAATATATCTCTTTAGTTAATTTAATACTTGACAAAGAAGCTATAACAGAACTAATACAAGATGAATTTAATACAAAACGTCTTAAAAAAGAATTAACTGCTATTTTAACTGACCCCAAACGTGGCACAATTTTTAATTACTATAACGAATTAGAAACCAAACTTGGCGGAAAAGGCGCAAGCCAAAAAACGGCAGAATTAATTATAAAAAACAAGTCTTTATAGATGAAAAAAATAACATTAATACTTACGTTGCTTATTATACTATCTTCTTGTGGCTCGAGAAAAAGTAAGCACGTAAACACACGTAAGTCTAGCAAAACAACAACTAAGCACAACACAAAACCAAAGTCTACCTCAACTAATTATAGTTCTAAAACTGTGAATAACATTGTTAGTAATGCTAAAGTATATTTAGGTGTTAACTATAAAACTGGAGGAACCACAAAAAAGGGAATGGACTGTTCTGGTTTAATTTACACAGCTTTTGGCGAAGAAAATATACCTATACCTCGTGTTTCTAGAGATATGGCAAAAAAAGGAACTTGGATAGATGTAAAAGCAATTAAAAAAGGGGATCTAATATTCTTTGCAACAAGTAAAAATAGTAGAAATATTAACCACGTAGGTTTGGTTACAGAATCTAGAACTGGCTATGTTAAATTTATACATTCTAGTTCTAGTAAAGGTGTTATGGAATCAATGCTATCAGAAAGATATTGGTATTTAGCATACGTACAAGCCAGACGTGTATTATAAAATCACTATATTTAAGTGTGAAACTATTTAATTTTACACTTTTTAAACTCACTTTATCTTTAGTAATTGGAATTTTAATTGCCTATTATTTTAGCATATCACTTTATATATCAGCAGTTGTTTTTGTAGTTTTATTACTATTTACAGCTGTTTTTTTATTTTTGTATAAATCGAAGGTAAAAGAACAAACATCATTATTCAGTATTATTACACTATTCGCTTTTGTGAGTTTAGGCTCACTAAGCTATAATATCAATTCCCCTAAAAACAACACTTTACATTATTCACATTTTATAACTAATGCTTCAACCAAAACTATAATCTATAAAATTAAAAAGCGCTTAAAATCCAACAATTATTATTCTAAATATTATGTTGAGATTTTAAACGTAAATAATAAAACCACGAAAGGAATCGCATTACTTCAACTTAAAAAAGACAGTTTATTCTCATTTAAAGTAGATGCTATTTACAAAACCTCAACGGAATTTATCCCTATTAAAACTTCCCCAAATCCAAACCAATTTAACTATAAGAGTTATTTAGAAAAACAAGGTGTTTATCATCAATTTTATAGCTCCAATAACAATTCTGTTTTATTAGATAATTCTCCCCATACCATAAATGGATATGCCGCGGAACTCAGAAATACTATTAACGAAAGACTTAAGAAACATAATTTCTCTAAAGATGAACTAGCAATTATAAACGCTTTACTTTTAGGTCAGCGACAAGACATTACAAAATCTGTTTACGACAGCTATACTAATGCAGGTGCTATACATATACTTGCTGTTTCTGGATTACATATTGGAATTATACTTTTAATATTGAATTTCCTCTTTAAACCTATAGAAAACATAAAATACGGAAAAACAGTTAAGACAGCTTTAATTGTACTTCTCTTATGGAGTTATGCTTTTATTGCTGGAGCATCTGCGTCTATAATAAGAGCCACAACAATGTTTAGTATAGTTACAATTGCGTGGAATTTAAAGCGAATAACTAATATTTACAACACATTAATAAGTTCGATTTTTATTATACTCTTAGTTAAACCCTTATTTTTATTTGATGTTGGATTTCAATTAAGTTATTCTGCAGTTTTCGCAATTGTAGCGTTTCAACCATTGATAGCCAAACTTTGGATTCCAAAAAATAAATTTGTTAACTTTTTCTGGCAAACATTTTCGGTTACTCTAGCTGCACAATTTGGTGTTTTACCAGTTAGTTTGTATTATTTTCATCAGTTTCCTAGCTTGTTTTGGCTTTCAAACTTAGTTATTATTCCTGCTTTAGGATTTATACTTGGTTTTGGCATATTAGTTATTCTCTTAGCTTTATTGAATTATTTACCAAGTTGGCTTGCAGATACTTTTAGCTACGTGATTAGAAGGCTAACTGAATTCCTAAATTGGGTTTCAAGTTTTGAAGAATTTCTTATTAGAGATATTTCGTTTAGCATATATAACCTTATCACAAGTATTGTTTTAGTAATTACTATTTATATAACTTGGAACAAATTCAAAGCTAAAAATATTATCTTTTTATTAATCACTATAATTGTGCTTCAGTCGAGTTTAATTTACACAAATCAGAAGAATAAAAACAATAGCTTAGTTATATTTCACAAAACGAAACAAACTTTAATTAGTCTTAAAACTAATAATAATTTACATCTATATAATTCTGATAGCATTAAAACAAATCCTATTACAACGAGTTATAAAGTAGCTAATTTTATTAAATCAACTCGAGTAGATTCTATCCCTAACCTTATTAACTTCAAAGACAAATCACTTTTAATAATTGACAGCTTAAATGTTTACAAACACCTTAATTTTAAACCAGACTACATATTGTTAAGGCAAT
Organism: Aurantibacter sp.; assembly: GCF_042094015.1. NCBI lineage: Bacteria > Pseudomonadati > Bacteroidota > Flavobacteriia > Flavobacteriales > Flavobacteriaceae > Aurantibacter > Aurantibacter sp. Next base: position 32,730 of record NZ_JBELDZ010000009.1, read on the forward strand.
CGCCAAAAATAAATTTAGACAGATTAATTAAAACTTTACAACCGAAAAAAATTATAGCAGATGGCAGTAATTACAAAAGTTATATTAGTAGATGGAAAGAAAGTTGCAAGTATAAAAAAAGCCTTTTCCATACTACTGAAAAAGGCGCTTTTATATTAAACTATTAAGACGATTATTTCTTAAACTCGTATTTAAAAGCTTCGTAATACTTATTGAATGCATCTTGAGATGTTAATTCTTTATGCTCATCTTTTTTAAACATTTTTAAGTATAACTCTAATTGTTGTGGTGTTTTATAGCCAATAATTGGAGAAATAACATTAGCTGATTCATCTAAAAATAAAATAGTTGGGTAAGATCTTACACCAAATGCTCCTGCTAATTGATGCTGAGAATTACGTCTTTTTGCTTTTGCGGGATCGTAACTTGGGTTAGAATAGGTTTTCCCTTGAAAAGTAACTGTGTCATTTCCTTCTGCATCAAACTTTACAGCGTAATAGTTTTTATTTACATAATCTACTACATCTGCGTTATGGAATGTATTTTTATCTAACATTTTACAAGGTCCACACCAAGATGTATAAACATCTATCATTATTTTTTTAGGTGCTTTTTTCTGCATTTCTACAGCTTGCTCAATAGTTACCCAATTAATTTCTTTTTGTGCACTTACTAATGTTGTTACTACTAAAGCTAATACTAAAAATATGTTTTTCATTATATCTGTTTGTTTTATTTATTTGTTCTGTCGCAAATAGCATTCCAAAGTTACAAAAAAATAAAACGCCTCAAAAAATGAAGCGTTTATATTTATTTTAAAATGTTTTGATATTATTTAATACCATGCATCATTCTTAATAATGTTTTGTTTAAAATTATCATAGTTACACCTGCTACAAAAGGAATAATTGTAAATATTAAAAAGAATGTTGTCATTCCATAATCCTCAACTATTGGGTCAATATAACTACCTGTAATACCAGCAAAAGTATTAGCTATAAAATTAGCTACGAACCAAACCCCAAACATTAATCCTACTAATTTTGCAGGAGCTAGTTTACTTACATAACTTAAACCTACCGGAGAAACACACAACTCTCCAAGTGTATGGAATAAATAAGCCAATATTAAAAATATCATACTAACAGATGCTGTTTTAGCTCCTAAAGGAATTCCCATAGATCCAAATGCTAAAATCCCAAACCCTAATCCTAATAAAATTAATCCAATTGCAAATTTAACAGGACCAGTTGGATTATACTTACTCTGCCATATTTTAGAAAACAATGGCGCAAAAGCAATTATAAAAAATGAATTTAAAATTCCAAACCAAGATGCTGCAACTTCTGTTTCATTTGATTGAAATTCTCTTACTAACATCCAAATAACAATAGCCCAAATTATAACAAAACTAATTCCTAATAATATATTAGACAAAGCGTATTTCTTAAACGTCTGTTTAAACAACATTGCTAAAACATATGTTATTATTAACATTGGCACTATAGTTAAAATAGTATTGAAAATTTTAAATGTAGAAGCTCCGCTACCAGTTAATGTTCTATCTGTATAATCTGCTGCAAAAATCGTCATAGATCCACCAGCTTGCTCAAAAGCCCACCAAAAGAATATTGTAAAGAATGCTAAAACTCCAATTACAATTAATCTATCCTTTGTTACCTTAGAACTTTTAGCTTCGTCTATAACTTCCTCAATATTATCTTCTACATTATCAACTGAATCCTCAATTACATCATCAAAATCTTGAGTTTGTTTTGGAGATAATCCAATTTTCGCAAAAATAGATTGAGCAAAATAAAACTGCAACATCCCGAAGAACATAAAAATTCCAGCTAATCCAAATCCATAATGCCATCCAACTTTTTCTCCTATATATCCACAAAGTAAAATACCTAAAAATGCACCAGCATTAATTCCCATATAGAAAATTGTATAACCTGCGTCTTTTTCTTTTCCTTGAGTTAAATATAATTGACCAACCATTGACGAAATATTTGGCTTAAATAATCCATTCCCAATTATAAGGAAAAACAGACCAAGATAAAAGAACATATCTGTTATTCCTTCTAATGCCATAGACGCATGTCCTAGTGTCATTATTAAAGCACCAAGAACAATTGCGTTTCTATAACCCATAAACTTATCGGCTATAAATCCACCTAAAATTGGAGTAATATATACTAAACCTGTATACCATCCATAAAGCATTAAAGCGTCTCCTCTATCCCAACCCCAACCTTGATCGATTATTGATGACACTAAAAAAAGTACTAACAAAGCACGCATTCCATAGTAAGAAAAACGTTCCCACATTTCAGTAAAAAACAAAACAAATAATCCAGACGGATGACCTAAAACGGTCTTTTGATTTGTTTCTGAACCTCCAAATTTAAATTCCATATTATATAAATATATTAATTAGTAAAATTATTTATTTTCTCCTAAAGTACGATTAATAAAATTCGTCATTTTAGTGTATAAGTGTAAACGTGTGTTTCCACCGTAAATACCATGATTCTTGTCTGGATAAACCATCCATTCAAATTGTTTATTAGCTTGAATTAGAGCCTCAACCATTCGCATAGTATTTTGAACATGTACATTATCATCTCCAGAACCATGAATTAATAAAAAATCACCTTTTAATTTATCTACGTGATTAATTGGAGAATTATCGTCGTAACCAGAAGCATTTTCTTGTGGCGTAGTCATATAACGTTCTGTATAAATAGAGTCATAGAATCTCCAGCTTGTAACTGGTGCTACTGCAATTGCCATAGAAAACGTATCGTTTCCTTTAAACAAAGCATTAGAACTCATAAATCCACCATAAGACCAACCCCAAATTCCTATTTCATCTTTATTTACGTATTCTCGAGCACCTAATAGTTTAGCTGCTGCTATTTGATCTTCAACTTCAAACTTACCTAATTCGTTTTGAGTTACTTTTTTAAACTCAGCACCTTTAAAACCAGTTCCTCTTGCATCTATACATGCAATAATATAACCTTGCTCTGCTAACATATAATACCAGTAATCGTTTGCAGAGTTCCATTTATTAGCTACTTGTTGCGAACCTGGACCAGAATACTGATACATTAAAACTGGATATTGTTTTTTAGCATCAAAATTAGATGGCTTAATCATCCACATATTTAAATCGTTTCCATTTACATTAATTATAGAAAACTCTTTTTTAGACATTTTATATCCTGCAACAACGGTTCTTGTATTAGAATTATCTTTTATCATTTTTAAAATTTCACCTTTTTTAGATGTATTTAACGTATATAATGGTGGCGTACTTACAGAGGAAAAAGTATTAATAAAGTAAGAGAAATCTGCACTAAAATCTGCGTTATTGGTTCCTGTGTTTTGACTTAAACGTTGTTTTTTACGGCCATCTAATTTTATAGCATAAACATCTCTATTAATAGCACCATTTTCTACAGACTGATAAAAAATACGCTTAGACTTAGCATCGTATCCATAATAAGATGTTACTTCCCAATTACCTTTTGTTACTTGATTGATTAATTTTCCGTTTTTATCGTAATGATAGATATGATTAAAACCATCTTTTTCGCTGGTCCAAATAAAACTATCATCTTCTAAAAAAGTTAAGTTATCAGTAACATCTACATAGGCTTTGTCTTTTTCTGCTACTGCTAAATTAGTTGTATTCGATTTTGTGTTAATCATCCATAAATCCAATTCATTTTGATGTCTATTTGTAAATTGTGCACTTAAAACATCTGGATTGTTTGTCCAATTAATTCTTGGGATATAAAAATCCTCATAAGCTTTATCAACCTTAACTTCTTTCAAAGTTTTAGTAGCCAAGTCAAATGTATGTAGAGACACTAAAGAGTTTGCCTCACCGGCTTTAGGGTATTTAAAAACTGTTTGTGTTTGGTAAAGTTTTGTGCCATAAACGTCCATAGAAAATTCTGGAACGTTAGTTTCGTCAAAACGAATAAAAGCAATTTTAGTTCCGTTTGCATTCCAATCAAAAGCTCTTACAAAAGCAAATTCTTCTTCGTAAACCCAATCCGTAATTCCGTTAATAATTTTATTCTTTTCGCCATCTGTTGTTAATTGAGATGTTGCACCGGTAACTAAATCATTTACATATAAATTATTGTTATACCCAAAGGCAATTTTAGAACCATCTGGAGAAAATGTTGGCTCCTGTATTTTGTTTTCTGAAACCTTAGTTAAACTTTTTGAAGCAATATCGTACACAAAATAAATAGCTAAAGTAGAACGTCTAAATATTGATTCTTGTTTAGTTGCCAATAAAATTTTACTTTCATCTTCACTAAAGCTATAATCTGTAAAATACTGAATCGCTTCTAAATCGGAGGAACTCACTAATGTTTTTGTTTTTTCTAAAGTACTATAATCGTATACATCTACGGTTGTACTTCCTGTAGCTCTATCATAATCTAAAACTGAATATTGCTTTCCATTATTCATAGAATGCAATGCATCTAAACGTTCAGTTCTAAAGGTTCCTTTAGACCAAATATCCTCTAATGTAATTTCTTTTGTTTGGGCAAAGATTATAGTGGTTACTAAAAAGCAACAAACTGTAAATAGCTTATTAAGCGTCATATATATTATTTTTTTGATAACAAGAGTCCAAGTTTACTAAAAATTACGCAAAAAACCTTATTAATTAGCACTTATTTACGATTGGTTTTATAGTTAAAAAACCTTTACAATTAGCTTAAATGCTTCATTTTGAATTAAGATAAGAATGTTATCTTTACCGCATTATAATTCGATGCAAATGACAAAATTAGTTTCAGGTTTTTCCAAACTATCTAAAAACGAAAAAATAGATTGGTTGACATCAACCTATTTAAATGGAAATGAAGCTTCAAAAAACACCATTACTCAGTATTGGAATAGTGATGAAAAACTACAGCAGCTTCACGACGATTTTATAGAAAACACCATTTCTAATTTCTATTTACCACTTGGTGTTGCTCCTAATTTTGATATTAACGGAACTATTTACACCATTCCAATGGTTATTGAAGAGAGTTCTGTTGTTGCTGCTGCAAGTAAAGCTGCCAAATTTTGGGAATCTCGTGGTGGATTTAAAACCGAAGTAATTTCTACCGAAAAAATAGGGCAAGTTCATTTCACTTATTCTGGTGCTTTTGAAGAACTAGAAGCTTTTTTCAATACCATAAAACCTCAAATATTAAGCGATGCTAAATCCATAACCAAAAATATGGAAAAACGTGGCGGCGGAATTTTAGATCTTATTTTAGTTAACAAAAACAAAGATTTAAAAGACTACTATCAATTACACGCTACATTTGAAACGCTTGATGCTATGGGCGCAAATTTTATAAACTCATGTTTAGAACAGTTTGCTACTACTTTAAAAAACGAAGCAACTAAACTAAAAGATGAGCTAAATGTAGTAATGAGTATTTTATCTAATTACGTACCAAATTGCTTAGTAAAAGCAAGCGTAAGTTGTAAGGTTGAAGAATTAACTGACAAAGGCATTAATGCTGAAGAATTTGCAACCAAATTTGTACAAGCCGTTAATATTGCTAAAATTGAACCTTATCGTGCAGTAACGCATAACAAAGGTATTATGAATGGTATTGATGCTGTGGTTTTAGCAACAGGAAATGATTTTAGAGCTGTTGAAGCTGGTGTACACGCATATGCAAGTAAAGATGGAAAATATACTAGTTTAACTCACGCAGAAGTTGAAAATGGCATTTTTACATTTTGGATAGAATTACCTTTAGCACTTGGGACTGTTGGCGGATTAACTAAATTACATCCATTGGTTAAATTAGCTTTGGATATTTTAGGTAATCCTAATGCTAAAGAATTAATGCAAATTGTTGCTGTTGCTGGTTTAGCACAAAATTTTGGCGCATTAAGATCTTTAACAACAACAGGAATACAAGAAGGACATATGAAAATGCACCTTATGAATATTCTTAACCAGTTTGAAGCTACAAAGGAAGAGAAAACTATAATTGTAGAAAAATTTAAAACTGAAACAGTTACACATAGTGCAGTTGTTGATGCGATTGAGAAACTGAGAAGTTAATTGTTAGAAATCTAAATTTTAAAATTGAAAGAAACCTTTTACAGTCAAGGAAAATTATTACTTACCGCAGAATATGTGGTTCTAGATAACGCTTTGGCTTTAGCGGTTCCTACAAAATTTGGACAATTTTTAAATGTTGAAAAAAATGATACTAATTCTATAGTTTGGAAAAGTTACACTAACACAAATACCATTTGGTTTGAAGCTGAATTTAAACTAGAAAACAACTTAATTTCTTGTTCTATTGAAAACGATATTTCTAAAAATTTAATTAAAATTCTTAAAGCTGCTAAATCTCTTAATCCTGAATTTTTAAATTCGGAATTTGGCTTTAATGTGACTTCTAAATTAGAGTTTCCTCAAAATTGGGGTTTAGGCTCATCATCAACACTACTTAATAATATTGCTAATTGGGCTAAAATTGATGCTTTTAAATTATCAAACTTAACTTTTGGTGGTTCAGGTTACGATATTGCTTGCGCTCAAAATAGTTCGCCTATTTTTTATAATTTAGAAAATACTATTCCAACCATAAAACCAATCACTTTTAATCCTGAATTTAAAAACCACTTGTATTTTGTGCATCTAAATCAAAAACAAAATAGTCGTGATGGAATTAAACATTACAAAGCACAACAGTTTGATTTAAAAGATACTATTATAGAAATTTCAGGTATTACAAAACAAATTAGCGGTACAACCAATTTTAATACATTCTGTAATTTAATTACTAAACACGAAACTCTTATTTCAAACATAACCAAACAAGAAACTGTAAAAAATAGATTGTTCAAAGATTTTAATGGTAGTATAAAAAGTCTTGGCGCTTGGGGCGGAGATTTTGTATTGATTACTTCTAAAGAAAATCCTAAACCTTATTTTGAGTCTAAAGGTTTTGATACTGTTTTGAGTTGGGATGAAATGATTTTGTCTTAATTAACAAAAATCTATTCCTCAGAATACCAACCAGAATACTTCAAGTAATTATCTGCAATTCTATTAATTTCTCCATTAATTAATTCTTCGGAAATATCTTTTACTTTTACAGCAGGAACTCCTGCATAAATACTACCAGATTCTACACGTGTGTTTTGAGTAACCACTGCGCCAGCTGCAATAATACTATTACTTTCTACCACACAATTATCCATTACAATACTTCCCATACCAATTAACACATTATCGTGAATTGTACAACCATGAACAATTGCGTTATGACCAACAGAAACGTTATTTCCAATAGTTGTTGCAAATTTTTGAAATGTGCAATGCACAATGGCGCCATCTTGAATATTAACTTTATTACCTAAAACAATAGAATTTACATCACCACGCAACACTGCGTTAAACCAAATACTACATTGTTTTCCTATGGTTACGTTTCCTAAAATAGTTGCGTTTTCTGAGATGTAACAATCGTCTTCAATTTTTGGTGAATGTCCGTTTACTTTTTTTATTAGTGGCATAATTCTTCTATTAATAATTAGTCTTCGTTTTTTAGTTAATTTTATTTAAAATAAGCCAATAGATTAGCTTTTCTTGATGCTGAAACACTTAGTTCTTTTCCGTTAGATAAAACAACGCTTCCGCCTTTTCCTTTTACATATTTAGTAATTTCGTTTACGTTTACTAAATAACTTTTATGGATTCTTGCAAAACCAGATTCCTGTAAAGCTTCATCAAAATACTTCAACGTTTTACTTACTAGTTTCTTTTTATTTGTATTTAAATAAATTTCTGTGTAATTATCGTCTGCTTTACAAAACATAATGTCTTTGGTTTCTATAACTTCAAATCCATCTTGTAAAGGAATGGTTATTTTACCTTGAACTGTATTAATTTTTGGCACTAATATTTGCTCTTGTAATGCATTTTCTTTCGTTTTTATATCGGTAACATAATCTACAGCTTTTATAAGCTCGTCTATCTCTATTGGTTTCATTAAATAATAAGATGCATGCGCGTTTAAAGCATCTACAGCATAATTATTATAAGCAGTTACAAAAATGGTTTCAAAGGTTTTGTTTTCAACTTTATCTAATAAGTCAAAAGCATTTCCGTAAGGCATTTCTACATCTAAAAAAACGACATCTAAATTGTTAGTTTGGATTAACTCTAAACCTTGTTGTATATTTTCTGCTTGAGCTATTAGATTAATATTTGGACAATATTTAGCTAAATAATTACTTAAAATATCACGACTTATTTTTTCGTCTTCTACTAAAATGGCGTTTAATTTCATAAGATTTGGTTGATGTTAATTATATTAACCTTTTCATTATTTTCAAGATAAATCCCGGTTAATAAATAACTTATTCTTGTTTTATTTTTTCTTTGAATCTTTTTAAAATATTTTAGAGAAACCTCTTTTGAATCTACAAGACAAATCATCCTTACACCATATTCTTTCTCATAATCTTTGGTTCTATAAAACACAATACCATCATTTGCTCTTTCCCCATATAAATTAATAAAATAATTTGAATTAGAGTTTACTATGGATTTATTACCTTCCGAAACATATAAAGTGTCATAAGTTTTTACATTTACTTCATTTAATAATCCTTCAACTCTACCGTCTCTAACTATTAATGGATTTGATTTAAAGTTCCCTGATTTTATATTTCGTTGGATAATAGAACTTAATGTAAAGTTTAATCTCATACAAGGATCCATTGAAGTATAACTTCTACAACAACTTATAGATATGAATAAAACTATTATAATAAATAACCTCATAGTATTATTCTTTTCTTAAAGTTAAAATCACAAGCGTTCCAGTTTCTATTGGATTATCTAAAACACTTACAGAAATCTTATCCTTATACATATTATTTAAAATCTCTACACGTTTTGAAATATTACCTAGACCTTTACTATTATGCTTTTTCTGATTATTGGTTTTTAAAGCTTTAGATTGCTCTCTGCCTATTCCATTATCTGTTATGGTTATTTTTATAGAACTAACTTTTACTAAAGAAATATTAATATCTAAAACTCCTTTTTCTTCTTTATAACGTAAGCCATGCCAAACCGCGTTTTCTATGTACGGCTGTAATAGCATTGGTGGAATTTTATAATCTGAAATTGTAATTTTTTCGTCTACTGAAATTGTGTAATCAAACTTATCTTGAAATCTAAAATGTTCTAATTTTGTATAGCGTCTAATTAAATCTATTTCGTTTTCTAATGGAATAAAATCTTCTTCACTATTCTCTAAAACAGATCGCATTAACTTAGAGAAATCCGATAAATATTTATTTGCTGTTCGTTCATCATTAACAGCTATAAAACTGTTAACAGAATTTAGTGCATTGAATATAAAATGAGGATTCATTTGACTTCTTAACGACTTTAAGGCTAATAAATTATTTGCTAGGCGTTGTTGCTTGATAAATTTAAACATTAAATATGCTAATAGTAAGACTAAAAACAAACCACCAATTAAAGAGTAAATTACTAATTGTTGACGCTTGGTTTTTTCCGAAGTTAATTCTACCTGACTTAACGCTAATTGTCTATCGGTTTCTAGAGAAGTAATTCTATTCTGTTTTTCTGCTAAACGTTTAGAAAACCGAATTGCTTGAGATATTTCTTGTTCTTTTTTGATATAAAGCGCTTCAACTAAATTGGTATATTCCTTATAGGTTTCTAGGGCTTTATCATATTTTTTTGATGCACTATAAACTTCACTTAATTTTTTAGTCGCATCTTTTTCAACTATTAAATCTTCTTTATCCGATGCTATTTTTATACTCTTTTCTAAATAAGGAACCGCTTGGTTATATTCTTTTTTTAAATAAAATGCATTACCAATTTTATAATTTTGCTTCTGAAGTGTTAAAGCACTTTCGTTTGGAAAAGACATTTTTGGAGATTCAATTATAACGTCTTTAATTATAGATTCTCTAGCTTCTATCTCATCATCATATTTATTAATTTCGTTTTTAAAATCTGCAACTTTTACTTTTTCTTCTATTAAACGTTTTTTACTTTCTTTTCCAGCAAGATTTAAAGCTTTATTATAGTAGTTTTCGGCTTCGGAATAAGCTCGCATTTTTTTATAAACTTCAGCAATCTTAGAGTTTAATTCTATTTGCTTTAACTTAATTTTTGTCTCACTTGCTTTAACTAGTGCTTTTTTATATAAGTTTAATGCTTCCTTTATTTTATTAGATTTAAAGTAAACATCTGCAACACCTTCATTTTTAGAAATTAAATCCCAATTAGAAAGTTCTTCAGATTTAACATTGTTATAAACATCCAAACTTTTAACTAGATTGTTATTTAAAAAATAAGCTTGGGCTAATTTTAGTTTAACTGAATTTGAATTAGTGTTATTTAAACTAATTCGGTAATTAGTAATAGCTAAATCATATTGTTTCCAATACATATAAGTTTCTGCAAGTATTTCGAAAGCTCTTGCGTTATCGTTAACAGATTTACTATAACTTATACCTTCAACAACAAATTGCGCACTTTTTTCTGCAGAGATAGTTTTATAAAACTTAGCAGAGTCTAAAGCTTTTGTATATGGTGTTTCTACAATTTCAACTTGCTGAATCGTTTCACTAAAAGACTCTACAACTATTAAAATATCTTCTTTTGATTCAACGTTATAATCAACAGTATTAAAATCTTGGTGGGTTATTGTTACTACATCTCCTATCTTTACTTGTAACGAAAATTCGCCTAAGTTATTTGTTTTGGCGTAAAAACCTCCATTAACTTTTATAACTACATTGTTAATTGGGTTATTCTTATTTTCTTGAACAAGTCCTTTTAATGTAAATAGATTATCTAACTCATTATTATAAAGAGCATTGTCATTTTGTGCAAAAGCAGAAGCAGAAAATAAAATTAAAATATATAGCAGTAAGTGTTTCATTCTTTTTTTAAACTTTTATAAACATACATACTTTATTACAGTTAATAAAATACTGTTTTTAAATAATTGCTTAAAATTCTATAAAACTGCTTCGTTTACGAAATGAACTTAAACTTTTACTCGTCAATACATATCGTTTACTCATTATTGTTTTTTTTATATTTAAGTTGAATATAAGTTTAGCCAAAATTAAACCTATATAATTATGAAAAACAGTATTTTATTTACAGCCTTTTGTTTGTTTCAAGTAATTTTGATACAAGCACAACACAAAGGGAATTTTAATCATTTAGAAAGCGGAACAATTTCTAGGCAAAATATAGCAACATCTGGAAACGCTACTATTTATAATCCTACAGAGCGACAACATTATCAAAAAACACTTACTCCAAGTTCTACTTTAACTATAGACGTAAAGGCATTACAGAATGTTACTGCTGCAAGTTACACTGCTGTTTTTAACTTATCTCAAATTGGTAGCACTGCAGATTCAACAAATCTATTAATGGATAATAGAATAAATAGTGTAAAAAACATTTTAAAACTAAAAGGTGTTTTAGAAAAAGATATTTCTATAGATGTAATTTCTTTTGTCCCAAAGTTTGAACTAGAAGTTGTTAAAAAAATATTTAGTAAAACGTACAACGAAGTCCCAATTGGATTTGAACTTCAAAAAAATCTTCTCATTAAATTTCAAGATACTAAAACATTTGAAACCATTTTAAAAGCTTGTGCTAGTAACGAAATCTACAATCTAGTAAAAGTAGATTATTTTATTGAAGACGTTAATTATGTCTATAAAAACCTACAAAAAAAACTATTAATATTAATAAATGAAAAAAAAGCATATTATGAAGCTTTAGGTTTCAATATAGAAAACTATACACCAACTGTTGCAGATGATAGTTATTGCTATTTTCCGAAGAATTTTTACCGAAGTTATCAAGCTTTTAATAGTATTTCTTTTGAGGCTATAAAAAAAAGAAACGGAATTAACAAAGTAGCAAAACAAACATCATACTACTATCAACCTTTAACTTATGAAACTTTTGATATTGTAATTAATCCTTCAATTCTAGAACCAGTAGTGCAAGTAGGCATGAACATTAAGTTACAATTAACCCTAAAACCTATAGAAAAAAAGGCAACACCAAAAATTAAAACCGAAACTAAATATAAATATTATTTGGTCTCGCCAGATGGAAATGTAAACTACAAAGAGCTACCTACTCAATAAAAAAAAGCTTCGCTAATTGCGAAGCTTTTTTATTTTAATATTAAATATTAGTTAATTGCAGGACAATTACACTTATACTTTTCTCTTCTACAGTTAAAATTATAACCTATAGTAAATTGGTGAAAACCACCTTTATTAAATACAACATCATTCATTTGATAACTATATGTATAAGCAAAAACATATTGTTTATAATCTGCTCCAAAAACTGGAGTAATGTATTGTAGTTTTTGAGACTCTACAGTAGTACTTTCAGGACCAATATACTCAGCTCCATCTAAACTTCTTCTGTAAGATAATCCACCCCAAAGTTTACCAAAATCCATTGGCTTATATACTTTAGCATTTATATCAAATGTTGTTTCTTTAGTAGCATCTCTATGAAAAATCATAAAAGATGGCTCTACTAATAAATCATCTCCAACAGAGAATGTATTACCCATAGAAAAGATATAAGTTCTTAAATTGTCATAACTTAAACCTTGCTCATTAAAATTAATACCGTCATTCTTTAATAAATTCTTTACAGTTGCATGAGCAGAAAAATTATACAAACTATAAGAAAAACCTAAATCTACATTGAAATTTGTTGCAGATTGCTCTACACCAGCAATAATTGGATCGTATCCGTCTTGCAAAAACTTAGTCTCATCTAACTTATATTGAATTGCTCCAACACTTAATCCAAAAGATAATTGATTTAAGTCAACCTCACTTCTAGAAAAAAGTAAATGATGCGCATAGGTTAAGTAAGCTCCAGTTTGAGAATGAAAACCATTTTTATCTGAATATGCAATTCCTCCAACTCCAGATTGAGACTCACCAATACGTCCATTAGCACTAACACTTAACAAAGCTGGCGCATCTTCATCTCCAAACCACTGTTGTCTTCCTGTTAATCTAATTTTAGCACAATTAGCTGCACCTGCCATAGATGGATGTATTAAATACAGATTATCTGTTAAATAATCTGAATATATAGGCATTCCTTCTTGAGAAAAAGATACGTTTGAAAAAAATAATGTTGCAAACGCTAAAAATAATACTTTGTCAAATTTCATAGTTTCTAATTTAGATGAAACAGATTTGGGTATGTTCCACTTAATAAACTTATTATTATAAAAAATATAAATAATAGCCAAATATATAAATTTAGTTTTATTAATTATAATGGTTTCCTTATAGATTTTAGCTAAAAATAACTATTCTGTGTTAAATAAAAAGAAAATTAGGGTTAAGTTTTATTATTTTTGCATTAAAAAAAGAGAATGTCTGCATTTACAGTTAGTATAATACCTACTTCAAACGATACTATTTTAAAGTTTGAAACCAATAAATTTATAACAAAACATCAAAGTTTTGAATACAATAATATAGATGAAGCAAATGATTCTCCATTAGCACAACAACTATTCTATTTACCTTTTGTAAAAAAAGTATACATATCAAGTAATTTTGTTGCAATTGAAAGATATAATATAATTGGCTGGAATCAAGTTCAAGACGAAGTTGCAGAACAAATCACAAATTACCTTAATGAAGGGAAACCTGTAATAAATGAAGAGCTTCAAAACAAAAAAATAGCTGTTACAGTTTATGCAGAAAGCACTCCTAATCCTTCTGTTTTAAAATTTGTAGCTAATAAAAAATTAGTTACTTCTAGTTTTGAATTCACATCTATTGATACTGCAAAATCATCAGAACTAGCTACAAAATTATTTAATTTCCCTTTTGTTAAGTCTATTTTTATAGATGAAAATTTTATCTCAATTACAAAGTTTGATATTACAGAATGGGATGATATCACTTTTGAGTTAAGAGAATTTATTAGAGCATATATTGAGACAGGTAAAGAACTTGTTAACCCAGAGGCTAAAATTGCAAAAGAAAAATCTGCCGAAATTTTAGATATCAAATATGAATCTTATGATGATACTTCTAAAGAAATTATAAATATACTTGAAGAATATGTAAAACCTGCGGTTGCAAGTGATGGAGGAAATATTCAATTTGAATCCTATAATTCTGAAACCAAAGTCGTAAAAGTTATTTTACAAGGAGCCTGTAGTGGTTGTCCATCTTCTACCTATACACTTAAAAGTGGGATTGAAAACATGTTAAAAGAAATGATGAAAGGTAAAATTAATAGTGTTGAAGCTATTAATGGTTAAATATTTTATTAACTTTAAAACTTAACATTAAAAAACAATAAAATGGCAGTATTAAAAGTAATTGAAGTATTATCAAATTCAGATAAAAGTTGGGAAGATGCAACAAAAAAAGCTGTATGACAGGCTTCTAAAAGTGTGAAAAACATTAAATCTGTATTCGTACAAGACCAAAGCGCTGTAGTTAAAGACAATGAAGTAACAGAATTTAGAGTAAGTTTAAAATTAACTTTTGAAGTAAAATAAACCTTATTTACAAAAAAATAAAAACAGCCAAAATACATTTGTATTTTGGCTGTTTTTATTTTTCTTAATATTAATTATCGTTTTAATGTAAAGTGCGCTTGGAATTGTTTTTTATCATTAGATCCAGAGTTTGGTTCTCTGTATTCTACTGTAAACCAATAGTCAC